>NZ_JBEYTW010000093.1:0-35152 GCF_040643275.1 Spirillospora sp. NPDC047418 | reverse complement strand
CTCGTCTACCAGGGGCTTCTTCACATCACCCGCCGAACGCCTCCATCGCGATCATGCTGTGATCGACGTCCGCCCGGACGGATGAAAAAGGGTCAATGCGGATGTACGGAGGGTTACCGACCACATAATCCGCGCCGCCGGGGAATCTGTCGAGCAAGAAATCCCCTTCTCGTACCCAAGCGGCCGCAAGCCGGTTCGCCGTTTCAGCCGGACACCCCGACCTGGTGAGCCGTCCTGTGACGAGCCTTCGGCAACTGCGCACATGCCCAGGCTGAACGTCCATGGCGAGGATGGCCGGGAGCAATTCATCCCAAGGTCCGCCGGGCGAGTACTTCTCCCTGGCTTCGAGCAACCGGTCCAGGACTGGCATGAGGAAGGCACCGGACCCGATGGCGGGCTCTACAAGCCTTTTCGTCGTCAGATCCGTAGCGGCGGAGTAGCCGCAGAGGTCGAGGATCAGTTCAACGATCCATCGCCGGGTGAAGACCTCCCCGTACTGGACGGGCGCGGCGCCTGCATTCGACGCCATGTCGGCAAGGCTTCCACCCGGCTCCGTCAGCATGGCCCTCATCGTGAAGTTCTCTCCCGCCTGAAGGTGGGAGATTCCCTCCTACCTTGCGGTGGCGGGTTTGACGCCTCGGGGGCGCCTGACGACTGCCCTCCCGGCAGCCGGGCCACCCTTCCGTTCCGGCCGTGTGGCGGGTCCGGTGAGGGTGGTCAGGTATTTGTGCAGGATGTTGCGTGCGGCGTTGAGGTCGGCGTTGCCTTCCCAGCCGCACGCTTGGTTTTTGCAGGCGAACATGGCCTGGGACTCCCGGGAGCCGGGGGTGGTGTGCCCGCAGGCGTGGCAGCGCAGGCTGGTTCCCGCTGCGCGGACAGTGTGCAGGGTGCCGCCGCGCTGTTTCACCTTGTAGGTGAGCATGGTCACGGTCCGGCCCCATCCCTCTTGCAGGATGGCCCGGTTCAGCCCGGCCTTCTGCGCGACGTTCGTTCCGGGCTCCTCGACGGTGCCCTTGGCGGATTTGACCATGTTCTGGATGTGCAGGTCCTCCACAACGACCGTGCCGTACTCGGCGGCGATGGCCGTGGTGGTCTTGTGCTGCCAGTCGATCACCCGGCGCTTGGCTGTCGCGCGCAGGCTCGCGATCTGGTCGTAGGTCCGGCCGAGCCGCTTGGACGTGCGTTCGCCGGGTTTGCGGAAGCTCCTGCGATGCGCGGCCCGCCGCTCCAGCCGGGCCAGCTTGGCCTTCTCCCGGTCGGTGAGCCATTTGTCCCGGTCGGCCCTCCCGCAGGGGAGACGGTGCGGGCGGCCGTGGTCCTGATGGTTGCCGTCGGACAGGGCGAGGGGGATGTTGATCCCGGCGTCGATCCCCACCTGCGGCCCTTCGCGCGGGATGGGCGCGGGTTCCATGGTCTGCACGCGGAAGGCGATATGCCAGCCCAGGGCGTCCTTGACCAGCCGGGCCCCGGTGATCCGGTCGACCTTGTCGGCGCGGTTGCCCACGGGCAGGTCCTTGGTCCAGCGGAACCGGACCCGGCCCACCTTGGGAATGTTGACCATGCCCCACCGCCGGTGGACCCGGCTGATGTGCAGGTCGCGGCCCTGCGGCACGTCCACGGCCATTTGCGTTCGGTAGCGGGCTTTGAACTCCGGAGGCCCCGCGCGGCCCTCCCAGCAGTTCTTCCACGCCTGAAAATACGTCTTGAGCACGGCCTGGGCGGCTTGGGCGGGTAGGCTGGCCATCCAGTCGATCTCCGCGCGGGCCTGCCGGATCGCGGCCTCGGCCACCGCCAGCGAACGCTTGCACCTGGGAGTCATCAGCCACCAGTCATGCAGGAGATTCCACAGCGCCCGCGCCGCGTGCCCCTGCCCATCCAGCATGGCCACCTGGGTGGGGGTGAGCACCAGCCGGGCCCGATGCCCAACCCGCCGCTTCACCAGTTTCTCGGGCTTGTCCTGTCGGCGTGAACGCAACGTAATACGGATCGACCGATCCGACTGTTGACGTGTCATGCCGACCATCCCCCTGTCTCGTTCGTCGCTCGCTAGATCGTTGAATCTGCCAGAGGAGGAGTGGCCTGCCGTACTAACGGCCGGTGAGGCCGCGCAGGGGCACCCGCAGGACCGGACGCGGAACGAGCAGGACTGCCCCGTCCGGATCCTTCGAATCCCGCACGGCGACCCCGGCCCCTACGCCTGCCAGCTCAACACACTGATCACCGTCACTGCTGCTACAGCTCGACTTCCGCCAGGTCACATCCTGCACAGGGCGCCTCCTCAAGCAGGCACGCGCCGGATCGCCTCACGCAACGTGGCCGGACGGACCAGAAGAAACGGCCCCTCCGGGTCCTTTGAATCCCGGACTGCCACCAGCCCCTCAGTGCTGGCCAACTCAACGCAGCTACCTCCATCGCTGCCGCTAAAGCTTGACTTACGCCAGGTGAGTGGTCGTTTCATACTGTCCACTTCTCTTCAATCGTGCGGTTGATCAAGTCGGCACTGAGCTTCGTGGGCAGCGCCTGCGTGCTGATCGCGTCGAATGTTTCCTTAAGCCGGCAGATGCCCTCAGACGTGTCTTGCATGATCCCACGGCCTGCGGAGTCTGCAAAGGCGACCTCCTCACCTCCAGGCAGAGTCGCAATCATGAACTCTCCCCGATTACCCGGGTGGAGTGCGCCGTTCGGAACCACCTGGATGCTGACGCGAGGGCTGTTGGCCGCAGCGAGACATTCGAGTTGCGGACGCATCACCGCCGGTCCACCAACGTCGTAGGAGAGCACGGTCTCCGGCAGCACGTAGATCAGACGTGGCGGCAGGGGGTCCGTCCGAGTGAGGATGGCCTGGCGGGCCATACGCGCGTCGATCGCTTGGCGGTCCCCGAACAGGAGGGTGTCCGCATACTCCACCGTCTGGAACAGGCCGTGTACGACGATCGGGCTGTAGACCTTGAGGGTTCCCGCCTCCTCTTCGAAGCCGGGCCACTTGCGGAACCACTCGGGGAAGCCGTCCTTCTTGTCGCCGAACAGGCCGTCGTGGAGGTGGGCGAGGGCCTGCTTGGTGTCGAGGGGGGCGTCGCAGTGTTCGGCGAAGTTTCGCTCGCAGTGGCATTCGGCGCGTTCGACGGCGCCGATGAAGGAAGGGCTGTAGGGGATCTTGTCTGCGAGTTGCTTGATGCTGTAGTTCGCGAGCACGCGGTATCTGCGCACTTCTGATCCGAACAGATCGAGGGCGCTGTTCGACGGGGTGAGGCGCTTCGGGGGTTGCGGCATGGCTTCTCCCTTTGACCAGCCATGACCAGGGACGACCAGTGGTCGGGGGCCATGGTCCGAGGTTGCCTTGTGGGGTTCCTTTCGCATTTCCCAGCATGACACTTTGCGCGATGCTCGGCCAGGGGATGACAGAAAAAGAGTCGGCGTGTTCGATGCCGATCTTTTGACAGTTCCCCTCGAAACGGTCATAGCGGAATTCGTTTTCGCCCTCTGTCGGGCAAATCGGACGGGATGGAGTGCTGGGCAATGAATCAATTCACCAATGAAGTGGCCGCGATGTGCGACGAGGGCGTTTCGACGCTCGTCCTCGAACCGGACGAGCACGCGCCGGCCAAGGCGCGGCGGTTCGTCGCCGAGCGGTTCGCCGCCTGGGGCATCACCGATGACTACACCGGGCGGCTCATCGTCTCGGAGCTGGTCACGAACGCGCTGCTGCACGGCGAGGGCCCGATCGTCCTGCGCGTGTTCCAGGACGAGCGCGACGGTCTCCCCACGATCGAGGTCCGGGACGGTGGTGACGGGCAGCCGGTGGTCCAGCCGGAGAACTACGCGGCGATCAACGGACGGGGGCTCCAGATGGTGGCCGGTCTCGCGCGCGACTGGGGGACGCGGCCGCTGGTGGAAGGAGGGAAGCTGGCGTGGGCGAAGTGCGGGATCTGACCGGACGTCATCTGCTGCGGTGGCGCACCCGGCTGGGGCACCAGACGGCCACCCGCTACCTGGACGACCTCGCCGCAGCACTCGCTCCCCAGGGCTGGCGGTTCGTGAAGTTCTACCGGCGCGAGGAGTTCCCCGTCCCGGCCCCGCTGCTCTGGATCCACGCGAGCGGGACGAAGGACGTCGGCATCGTGGTCAGCGTCCTCGCCGTCCCCGGCCGGGCCTGGGCATACCACGACGCCCAGCGGGGACGGCGCGGCTACCTGTGCCCCTGCGGAGATGCAGGGACGGCCGCCGCGCAGATCGACCGGCTTCTCAAGCACCGACTCTTCCCCGCCACCTGGTGACTTCCGAGAAAACCAGTCGCGGGCGGCGCGGGACGGTGTCTACGCTGGCCAGTCAGTCCAGACCGCATGTACCTGGCCTTGTGCCTTAGGAAGAGGATTTATGTTCCAGCCCGTGCCGAGCGTTACTCGGCGCCGTCTCTAACCGTTCGCCGAGACCGCTCGGCCGCCTCTTGCTGTCTTCAACGACCCTCAGCAAGGAGCATCCGGGTGTCCGACACCTTCCTCTGCATCAAATGCGGTCTGACCGTCACCGTCCGCGCAACTGACGGGACGCGCCGCAACCACTGTCCCGCGTGCCTGCATTCCGAGCACGTCATCGACCACATCGAGGGCGGCCGGAGCGACTGCCGTTCGCGCATGATGCCGATCGCCATCGCGGTGCTGCGCACCGGCGACTGGATGGTCATTCATCGCTGCGTGGGCTGCGACCTGCTCACGTCCAATCCGGTGTGCGCGGATGACAACCAGCTCATCCTCATGCGCATGGCGGTGCGTCCGCTGGCGGAGCCGCCGTTCCCCCTCGAAACGTTCGGATCGCTTTGACATGCCAAGGCGAAAGAACGCGCGGGGACGGCGGCCCCAGCGCCGCAAGGACGTCCTCCATACCGAGGGCGGGCGCGCGGGCGCCTTCCGCTGCGTCGGCTGCCGGCTCGACGTGTCCGTGGACGCGCCGGGCAGCGCCCACCGCAACCACTGCCCGAACTGCCTGGTCAGCCTGCACGTGGACCACCGCGTCCCCGGCGACCGCGCCTCCGCGTGCCGGAGGCGCATGGAGCCGCTGACGCTGTCCGCACGGCTAGACGGCGAGTGGATGATCATCCATCAGTGCCAGACCTGCGAGAAGGTCAGCGCCAACCGCATCGCCGGTGACGACAACGTCCTGGTCCTGATGCGCCTGGCCCTGAAGCCACTCCAGGACAGGACCATCGCCAACCGCACGATGCTCACCCTGTGAAGGCCGCCGTGGGCGGTGCCGCCGGCACCGCCCACGGCCTGACTGTTTCCCCGTTCTCAGCAGCGCTCGCTGGACTTGGCGGACGCGCCGTTGGGAATCCAGCCGATCGCCTGCGTGCAGTGCGCGAGGGTGCCGGCGCCGAGCGACCAGACCTCCTTGGTCTTGGTCCGGCACTGGGTGCCTTCCAGCGACTTGGTGCTGTTGTCGCCGATCGCGGCGCACGCGCTCCAGGAGCTGTGGGAACTGCGGTATCCCTCCCACACGTACACGTAGGCCCAGTTCTTTCCGCAGCCCTTGAACTGCTTCACCGAGGCGAAGGTCTGGCCGCCCGAGTAGATGTGCGCGGTGCTGCCGATCTGCACGGTGCCGGAGCACCCGGGAGCCGACTCGGCGTTGGCGATGCCCGGAATCCCCACGATCGCGGGCACGGCGAGCAGGCCCGCCAGGGCCGTCTTGGCAAGCTTCATGACGTCGATCGCCCTCCAGTCCAGGGTCCGCCCAGCGCGGACGGCGCCAGCCTGGCAGTGGGACGCTGTTGTCCGATACGACGCCTGACAAGCTATGACATCGTCTGACAAAGTCCTTACAGCCGCCGGGCGGTCACGGCCCCGCCACCGCGAAGGCGTCGAGGGCCCGGACGACCTGCCCGCGCGTCGCCGCACTGCCCAGATGGCCCGCATCCTCCACGACGACCAGTTCCGAGCCGCGCCAAGCCCGGTGCAGTTCCCAGGCTGTGTCGAGCGGCCCGCCCATGTCGAGCCGCCCGTGGACGAGGACACCCGGAATCCCGTCCAGCCGGCCCGCCTCGCGCAGGAGCACGCCTTCGTCCAGCCACGCGCCATGGGAGAAGTAGTGGGCGCACAGGCGCACCAGCGCCAGCCGCGCCGCCGGCGGACGGTCGCCGTACGGGTTCGCGGCACCCTTCGTCTCCCCGGACAGGACGGCGTCCTCCCAGGCGCACCAGTCGGCCGTCGCCCGCTCGCGCACGGCGGCGTCCGGATGTTCCGTCAAGCGTGCGTAGGCCGCGGCGATGTCGACGCCGGTCCGGGCGCCGGGAGCGCGGGCGGCGAACCGCTCCCACTGCTCGGGGAAGAAGCGTCCGACGCCCCGGTACAGCCAGTCAATCTCCGACCGCCGCGTGGTGGTGACGCTCGCGATGACGATCTCCGAAACGCGCTCGGGGTGACGCTCGGCATAGGCCAGCAAGAGCGTGGAACCCCACGAACCGCCGTACAGCAGCCAGCGGTCGATGCCGAGATGCTCGCGAAGCCGTTCCATGTCCGCGACCAGATGCCAGGTGGTGTTGGGCCGCAGGTCGGTAACCGGGTTGCTCGCGTGCGGGGTGCTGCGCCCGCAACCGCGCTGGTCGAACAGGACGATCCGGTAGCGCTCGGGGTCGAAGGGGCGGCGCGCTCCGGGGCGGCATCCCGATCCTGGTCCGCCGTGGACGACGAGCGCCAGCTTGCCCTGAGGGTTGCCGCAGGTCTCCCAATACACCTGATTACCGTCGCCGACGTCGAGCATTCCCGTTTCGTACGGCTCAATCGCGGGATACATCCGCCCCTCCCTTCCCCGCGGCCGGGCGGTCGGCGATGCGCATCGCCCAACCGTAGAACGCCGCCGGGTCGCCGAGTGCGTTTCGGATATCGGGGGCGACGACAGGGGCATTGGCGGCGTTGAGGAGGTCGGACAGGCCGAGATGGGCCCACTCCCAGACCATGGCGTCGAAATTGTAGGCGTGCATCAGCGGGGTGAGGCGCCGCCGGATCTCGGCGACTTCCCATGAAGGGAATCCGGCATCGCGCAGGCGGGCGAGCGTGGCCCGCTCCTCTTCGGGGTCGAACCAGGTGTCCAGGAACGGTTCGAGGAGATCTCCCCAAGCGTCGAAGCGGGATCTCCTGATGACACCGTTGCGGACGCAGAACTGCTCAAGTTCCGGCCGCTGCCCGGCAGGCAGGAACAGGGTCTCGCCGAGCGTCGTCCGGATCTCGGGCCTGATGGCCGTCCAGTCGGCGTCCCGGATCTGCGCGAGCGCGACCGTTCCCGTGGGGTGGACGCTGGCGCCGCGAAAGTCGTAGCGCGGGAAACCGATGTGCTCTTCGGCGAAGACGGCGTCCATCGGTCCGGAGTGCTTCTTCACCGCTCCGCCTGGGCGACGCCCTGCCCTTGACCCCGCAGCAGGGTGGTGGCCAGGAGCAGGATGAGCAGGGCCGCGATGACGGTGAGGCTCGCCGCTATGCCGATCGTGGGAGCGGCGAAGATGGTGAGCAGGGTCAGGACGGCCGTGGTCCCGATCAACTCCGGGCGGACGGCCGTACGTCGCATCGGCGCGTGCAGAGCCCACAGCATGACCAGGAAGACGGCGACCGGGAGTGCGACGGCCGCGGTCACGGTGTGCGCGCCGGCGTGGATCTCGCCCGTGGAGACGACCGCCACCTCCAGGCCCGCGCCGAGCGCGGCCAGCGCGGCGAAGACCAGGTAGTGACCGTAGCCCCAGGCGAAGGACCAGTCGCGGCGGCCGGCGAGGCCCTCGCCGGCGGGCTCGGAGAAGTAGATCCACCAGAGCGTGAACAGGATCGCGAGCCCGGCCAGCGCGATGACCACGAGATCGGCGTTCAGGCCGTGCTCGACGGAGTCCTGGACGGCGTTCGTCGCGGCCAGGACGCTCTCGCCCAGCAGGATGATCATGAACAGCCCGTACCGTTCGGCGATGTGGTGCGGGTGCCAACTCGTCGTGCGGCGGCGTTCCGCGATCGGCGGCACGGAGAGTTCGAGGACCACGAGGAAGAGGAACACCCACGGCCCGCCGTCGTCGTCCGGCAGGGCGAGCCGCGACAGCCACAGGACCTGGAGGAAGGCGATCCCGGCCGCGTAGCGGAGGGCGGTGGCGCGTCCCTCCGGGTGGGCGGCGGCGGCGCGCAGCCAGAGGCTCACCAGCCCGGCGCGCATGACGAGGTAGCCGATCGTGACCGTGGTGAAGTCGCCGTCGAACGCGTCCGGTACCCCGGCGGCCAGCAGCAGGACGCCCGCCATCTGCACGAACGTCATGACCCGGTACGGGACGTCGTCGGTGTCGTACGCGGACGCGAACCAGGTGAAGTTCATCCACGCCCACCAGATGGCGAAGAACACCATGAAGAACGGCGCGGCGACGTCCTGCACAAGGCCTTCGGCCACCCCGTGGGCGAACCGGCCCGCGACCTGCGAGACGGCGGCGACGAAGGTCAGGTCGAACAGCAGTTCAAGAGGGCTGGACACGCGGTGCGGCTCGCCCAGGTCGCGGGCGACCATGCGGCGGCGGATCGACGGCATCCGCTCAGATTAGGCCGCCGCCCCGCACCACCGGCCACGCCGGGCGGGTGTCGCTCCTTTCCCGCCGTGCGCTCATAAAATGGGCTGGTCGGCGACGACGGAAGGGGCGATCACGGACGAGACGCTCGACGAGGCCGCGTCGGTGTTCGCCGGCATGCGGCCCCGCCTGTTCGGCATCGCGTACCAGATGCTCGGCGGCGTCGCCGAGGCCGAGGACGTCGTCCAGGAGACCTGGGTCAAGTGGCAGACGGCGGACCGCGCGGCCGTGCGGGACCCGGCCGCCTTCCTGGTGACGATGACGACCCGGCTCGCGATCAACGTGACGCAGTCGGCGCGGCGGCGCCGCGAGAAGTACGTGGGCCCGTGGCTCCCCGAGCCGGTGGACACCGGCGGCCGGCCCGAGGCGGGCGCCGAGCAGGCCGCGGACGTGGAACTGGCCGTCCTGATGCTGCTGGAGCGGCTGTCCCCGCCGGAGCGGGCCGCGTACGTCCTGCGCGAGTCGTTCGACTACCCCTACGCCGACATCGCGGCGATCCTGCGGGTGACCGAGGCGAACGCGCGGCAGCTCGCCAGCCGGGGGCGCCGGCGGGCGGCGGCCGGGCGCCGCACTCCGGTGAGCCGGACCGCGCACCGGCGGCTGCTGGAGACGTTCCTCGCGGCGGCCCGCACCGGCGACCTCGACGCCCTGGAGTCGCTCCTCGCCGAGGACGCGGTCAGCTACAGCGACAGCAACGGCACGGTGCGCGGCGCGTCCCGGATCCCCATCACCGGACGGGAACGGGTCGCGAAGGTCGTCGTGGCGTACGCGCCCCGGTTCTGGACCGGCACGTCCATCGCCTGGGTCGAGGCGAACGGGCGGCCCGCGATCCTCGTGTCGCGGGGCGGCGCCGCCTACGCGCTCATCACGATCAGCGCCTCGGACGACGGCATCGACCAGCTGCTGTGGGTGCTGAACCCCGACAAGCTCGGCGGCTTTTCGGCAAGCAGAGCCTAGAGGAACGCGGGGCCGCGGCGCAGCAGCGCCTCGTACAGCATGTGCTGGATGTTCTCCCGGACGTGGTCGGTGATCTCGAACACCGTCATCGGGTCGTCGGCGTCCTCGGCGTCGTAGTCGTCCAGCGTCATCGGCGCACCGAACTGGATCACCCACCGGGACGGCAGCGGGACGAGGCCGCCCAGCCCGAGCAGCGGGAACGTCGGCGTGATCGGGAAGTAGGGGAGGCCGAGCAGCCGGGCCAGCGGCCGCAGGTCGGCGATCTTGGGGTAGATCTCCTCGGCGCCGACGATGGCGCACGGGACGATCGGGACGCCGGCGCGCAGCGCGGTGCCGACGAAGCCGCCGCGGCCGAAGCGCTGCAGCTTGTACCGGTCGGCGAACGGCTTGCCGACGCCCTTGAAGCCCTCCGGGAACACCCCGACCAGCTCGCCCTTGCCGAGCAGGCGGGCGGCGTCGGCCTGGCAGGCGAGGGTGTGCCCGGCCTTGCGGGCCAGGTGGCCGAGCACCGGGACCTGGTAGACGAGGTCGGCGCCGAGCAGCCGGACGCACCGGTCGGCGTTGTCGTGCAGCGCGACCGACAGCATCAGCGCGTCCAGCGGGATGGTGCCCGAGTGGTTCGCGACGAGCAGGGCGCCGCCCTCGGGGACGTTCTCCAGGCCGGTGAGCTCGACGCGGAACCAGTGCTCGTAGAGGGCGCGGGCGACCGGCAGCAGGACCGTGGAGTTGAACTCGGGGTCGAAGCCGAACTCGTCGACCTCGTAGTCGCCGGCCAGCCGGCGGCGCAGGAACGCCAGCCCGGACGCGATGCCGCGCTCCAGCGGGCTCTGCTCGCCGCCCGCCTCGTCCTGCGCGCCGGGACCGGTGTCGCCGGAGTCGTGGCGGTGGCCCGTGTCGAGCCGGATGACCTGCGCGCCCTCGTCTTCGTGGTCGTCCATGTGGCGGGCGTTCATCATCCGGGCTCCCCTTTCTCAGGTGCGTCCGATGTCAGGTGCGTCCGAGCAGGTTCGTCAGGCGGCCGTGGCCGAGACCGAGACCCTGGGCCGCGGCGAAGTCGGCGAAGGCCGCCTCGGAGCTGTACTTCGGGCGCCACGCCAACTCGTGCTCCAGCGCGGTGGCGTCGATGACCCGGCCGTACGTCAGCCAGCGCAGCAGTTCGGGTGAGAACCCGGATAGGCCCGCGAAGCGGCGCCCCATGTCGCCGAGCACCGAGATGGACTGCGCGGGGACGGGCATGTACGGCCGTCCGGCGCGCCGCAGTGCCTGGGAGAGCAGCAGCACGCCGTCCCCGGCGACGTTGTAGCAGCCGGGATGGTCCTCGGTGGTCATGCGGCACAGCACCTCGACGCCGTCGTCCTCGTGGACGAACTGGAGCCGCGGGTCGAAGCCCAGCACGGTCGGGACGACCGGCAGGTGCAGGTACCGGGTGAGCGGCGAGTCGACGCCGGGGCCGACGAAGTTCGCGAACCGCAGCACGGACACGGTCAGGTCGGAACGGCGCCGCATCAGCCCGCGGACGTAGCCCTCGACCTCGACGGCGTCCTTGGCGTAGCCGGTCTTCGGCGGCTCGGCCGGCTGGTCCCGCTCGGTGAAGACCGCCGGATCCATCGGCGAGGACCCGTACACGGCGGCCGACGACCGCACGACGAGCTTGCGCATGTCGGGCGAGCGCTGGCACGCCGCGAGCAACTGCATCGTGCCGATGACGTTGAGCTCTTTGGCCTTCGCCCGGGAACCGGACGAAGAGGTCACGAGGTTGAGGTGCACCACCGTGTCCACCCCGGCCGACGCGATGATCTTCGCGATGCCGGGCGTGCGGATGTCGACGCGGACGAACTCGGTGCGGCCGAGGGACTCGGTGGGCGGCACCGTGTCCACGCCGATGACCCGCTCGATGCCCGGGTCTGCTTGCAGGGTGTTCGCGACCCGCGCCCCCAGGAAACGGGAGACGCCCGTGACGAGGACGACACGGGCCGCGGCGGCGGGCATGGAGGACACTGTGCGCCCCACCCCTTCACGGCTGGGTTGCCGGCGTGATCACTTCTTGTTGCGGCGCTGGATACGCGTCTTCTTCAGCAGCTTGCGGTGCTTCTTCTTGGCCATCCTCTTGCGACGCTTCTTGATGACAGAGCCCACGGGACCTCGCTCGGCGTATCGGGTGGTGTGCAGGAGACGAACGTGCCGCGAGCGAGCATGGAGAGCATGGCTCGATGAGCGCGCACGGTCCGCCGCCCAAGACTACCGCCGAACGGATGGAGAACATGCCGCGGCCCGTTCCGCGGCCGCCGCGGCCCTGGTCGCGCCGGGACCCGCCCGCGCGCGGGCATCGCGGCGACCGGCACCGCGCGTCGCACGGCGCCGGGCACCGTTCCGCCGGGGCGGGCCCTGTCGCCGGCCGCGTGGCCGGCTGCCCGTCCCGCTCGGTGTCCGGACCGAATCGCCGGATCGGGGAGGGCGGGGGCGCTGCCCCCGTTCCCCCGACACCGGCTCCGGCGGCCGCGGGGCCGCCGGCCGGTCCTCGTCCTGCATCCCCAGCTTCGGGACGGTCCCGCGGGATCGTCCCGACGCCCCCTGCACGGCCGGGTGACGAGTGTCCGGCGGGGTCATGGCTCATGCCCCGCCCTTACCCGCTATCCGGCTTCGATGTACGCGTCGCGCAGGTAGTCGTGAACGGCCTGCTCGGGAACCCGGAACGAGCGGCCCACGCGGATCGCGGGAAGCTCGCCCGAGTGGACGAGGCGGTAGACGGTCATCTTGGACACCCGCATCACCGCCGCCACTTCGGCCACGGTCAGGAACCTGACCTCACTCAGAGGTCGCTCGCCTGAGGTCATCGGACGCCCTCTTCCACACGTGCCGCGCACCGGCCCTTCGGGTGACTTTGATCACGCACGTGTACTTCTCCAGCGTAAATCGCGTATCGGCAGTCGCAAGAGGGGAGTTGCGCCCATTTCCGTCTCCCGACCTGACTCGCGGGTTACAGTGCTGAATCCGTACGGAGCGTGGACGTGACGGCACTACACGTGTCGAGACGAACGGTTGTCAACCACAACCCCGTGCTGACCTGCGGTTCCGCTGTCCCCTATCGCCCAGCGCAAGCCCATGCGTCCCACTACGGCCGTCTCGTCACACGCAGTGACAGCCTGGACGGGTCCACACGGCCGCGGCACGCGGGCGCGGCGCGGTCAGCCGGACGGCGCCAGCCCCGCGCGATCAAGGATGTAGGCGGTCAGCGGCGCGTAGTGGTGCGAGGAGATGCCGTCGTCGAGCGGCACGACCACGTCGATCTTGCCTTCGGCGGCGCCGGCGAACAGCGCCGGGTCGTTACAGTCAGCGAACCCGACGGTGTCGATGCCCGCCTGACCGGCGGCTCCGGCCCAGCCGTGATCGGCGATGGCCAGATCCGGCCAAATATCAGGTTTAGCTTCCGAAGGACGCTCGGAGGCGCTATCGGCCAGCTCCCGGAGCATGGCCTCCATCGGGTGCGGGTCGTGCGTGTGGTGCGTCCGGTGGTCGTCGCCCTCCAGCATCGCGACACCGGGCTCGGCGTAGACGAGGCGGCGCAGGTCGGTGCCGCCGTAGCCGGTGTCGATCTCGTACGTCCAGCCGCCCGCGGGGGTCAGCACCCGGCAGCCCGCGTCCCGCAGCGCCCGCGCGACCCCCTGGTAGAGCGGCGTCAGCGTCGCCGGGTGCCCCGTCGCGACGACGACGCTCTCCCGGCGGTGGGCGGCGAGGCCGATGCGGTCGCCCATCGCCTCCAGCGTGTCGATCGTGATGTCGGGGTCGATGGTGTCGTCCCCGTAGATGTGCCCGGGGTCGGGGTCGACGCCGCAGCGCTCGACCATCATCTCCAGGACGGTCCGCTCCGTCCACGACGGCTTCAGTTCCAGGCCGAACTGGTAGTACGGGTGGCCGGCGGCCATCCGCCGGTAGTGCAGCAGGTTGTTCTGGCGCGGCGTCGCCACGTCGCCGGCGATCATCGTCCGGACGAGGTGGGCGCGCAGTTCATCGCGCGTCGGTGCCGGTTTCACGGGTGCGGGGTTCATCTGTGCGGGCCTCACTCGTCCGTCATCGGGTCGAGGCCGTGCTCGGGGAACACCGCCCGGCGCGTCGCCAGGATCGCCTGGTCGACGGGGTTCGCCGGGTCGTAGCCGTCCCCCCATCTGCCGTACTCCACCACGTCGGTCCCATCGGTCATCCGGTGCGGGGCGATCTCCCCCGTCCGCCGCCGGACGAAGTCGCGCCACTCCTGCGGGGTCTGCGTCTCCGGCGGGATCGGCCCGCCCGCCGCCTCGGCCAGCAGGTGCGTCCACGCGCGCGGCACGACCTGGACCAGCTCGTAGCCGCCGCCCCCGGTCAGCACCCACCGGCCGCCCGCGGTCTCGTGCGCCAGCCGGTGCAGCAGCCCGTAGGCCGTCCGCTGCCCGTCCACGCTGAGGATGAGGTGCGCGAGCGGGTCGAGCGCGTGCCCGTCGGCGCCCTGCTGGGTGACGAGGACGTCGGGCCGGAACCGGCGCAGCAGCGGCGGGACGATCGCGTCGAACGCGCGCAGCCACGGCCGGTCGCCGGTGCCGGGCGGCAGCGAGATGTTGACCGACGTGCCCTCGGCGCCCGTCTCGTCGGGGAAGCCGGTGCCGGGGAACAGCGTGCGCGGCGTCTCGTGCAGGCTGATCGTCAGGACGCGCGGGTCGTCGTAGAAGGCGGCCTGGACACCGTCGCCGTGGTGGACGTCGATGTCGACGTACGCGACCCGCTCGGCGCCGTTCTCCAGCAGCCAGGCGATCGCGATCGCGGGGTCGTTGTAGACGCAGAACCCGCTGGCGGCGCCGCTCAGCGCGTGGTGCAGGCCGCCGGAGATGTTGGCCGCGTGCCCCGCCCGGCCCGTCCACACGGCCTCGGCGGCGGCCACGGACGCGCCCGCGACCAGGGCGGACGCCTCGTGCATGCCGAGGAAGATCGGGTTGTCGGTGGTGCCGAGGCCGTGCCGCAGGTCCGGCAGCCCGGTGGCACCGGCCTGCTTGACGGCCGCGATGTAGGGCTCCTCGTGGACGAGCCGGAGCAGCTTGTCGCCGGCCGCCTCGAACTCCGACACCCGCACGCCCGGCCGGTCCAGGACGCCGAGCGAGCGGGCCAGCGCCATCGTCAGCTCGACGCGCACAGGGTCCATGGGGTGCCCGGGGCCGAAGTCGTAGGAGATGAGCCGCTCGTCCCAGAAGACCTCGAGCCCGCAGCCCTCGGGACCGGCGGGCGGGGACGAATCGGAACTGCTCATGGCCTCACGGTATCGCGAGCGTCATATGGCCTGGATCACGCGGCCTGGATCACATGCTCGGGGGCCTCCCGGGGGGCCATTGCGAGACTGTGACGTGAATTACCCGCCAAAAGCGGGCATACCGATCACACGACACCTAAATACCAAAGGGGGGTACATGGACAGCCCGAGCGTTCGCAGCCGTGCGATCAGCAGCGCTCTGCGGCTGGGCGTCCGGCCTCTCCTGCACTACCTCCCCGGCCACACCACCGGGATCCGGACCGCCCGCTCGACGGTGGACGCCGCGTCGTTACTGATGCGGCCCTGCTCGGGCGTGCGGATCGAGGGGCTGAACGAGCCGCCGGCCGACGGCGGCGACGACCGCCCGGTCAAGGGCGAATGGCTCATCTCCCGGGACGCGCCCGAGGGCCGGGCCGACGGCGCCGTCCTCTACCTGCACGGCGGCGGCTACGTGGCCTGCTCGCCGCGCACCCACCGGCCGATCACCTCGCGGCTCGCGCACGACACGGGCCTGCCCGTGCTCGCGCTGCGGTACCGGCTGGCGCCTGAGCACCCGTTTCCGGCGCCGCTGGAGGACGCCGTCACCGCCTACCGGTGGCTGCTCGCGCGGGGCGTCCCCGCGTCCGGCATCGTCATCGCGGGCGACTCGGCGGGCGGCCATCTCGCCGCCATGCTCGCCGGGGAGATCTGCCGGCTGGACCTGCCGAACCCGGCCGGGCTCACCCTGTTCTCCCCGTGGGTCGACCTGACCTGCGAACTCTCCAGCCAGGCGCAGGACGGCGCCCGCGACCCCTACATCAGCGCCGCGTCGGCGCTGCGGGTCGCCCGCCTGGTGGTGGGGCCGGCCGGATTCGACGACCCGCGGCTGGCCCTGCTCAACTGCGCCTGGACGGACCCGCCGCCCGTCCTCATCCAGGTCGGCGGTGCCGAGGTCCTGCGCACCGAGGCCGAGGCGTTCGCGGACGCCCTGCGCAGCGCCGGCGGGGACTGCGACTTCCAGGTCTGGGACGGCCAGATGCACGTCTTCCACATCCTGAACCGGGTCCTGCCGGAGGCCGGCGAGGCCATGGAGGACGCGGCCCGCTTCATCTGCACGGTCACGCACCACACCTCCCCCGGCCGCACCAGGGCCGCCTAGCCCCGGCCCGCCCGGCCCGGGCGGGTCAGAAGCGGCCGGCGGGTTCGCGCTCGTAGATCTCGTCCTCCTCGCGGCGCCCCCGGCCCGCGACGAAGAACCCGACCAGCGCGGCCAGCGCGGCGCCGCCCTCGCCGACCAGGCTGATGGTCTTGTCGAGGTACCAGACGGGCTCGTGCATGTCCGGCAGCGGGCCGACCGCGCCGAGGTCGACGTAGTAGTAGAGGACGACGGCGCCGGCCGCGCTCGCCGCGACGAGGAACGCCAGCGCGTGCGCCCAGCGCGACCCGTAGGTCACGACGATGACGGCGACGACGGCCGCGACCGCCGCCTGGACGCGGAAGAGCAGGTCGCCGCCGATGGCCCCGCCCTCGACGAAGGCCATGTCGGGCGCGAACATCCAGTGCACGACGGCGTCGGCCGCCAGCCCGGCGGCGACGATCAGGCGGAGTATGAGTCCCATACCCCTAACACGAGCGCACCCCCATGGCCGGCTCAATGTTCAAAGGTGAACTTTCCATGAGAAACCGGTCGAGGCACCGGCCCGCTCAGCCGCCGGCGAGTTCGCGGCCGCGGTTGCGGGCCGCCTCGATGGCCTCCAGGACGGCGGCGCGGACGCCGTGCCGCTCCAGTTCCCGGATGGCCGAGATCGTCGTGCCACCCGGCGAGGTGACCGCCTCGCGCAGCATCACCGGGTGCTCGCCGGAGTCGCGGAGCATGATCGCGGCGCCGACGGCCGACTGGACGACCATCTCCAGCGCGGCGGCGCGCGGCATGCCGAGCAGGATGCCCGCGTCCACCATCGCCTCGACCAGGTAGTAGAAGTACGCGGGGCCGCTGCCGGACAGGGCCGTCGCGCCGTCCTGCAGCGACTCGGGGAGGCGCAGCACCTTCCCGACCGGGGACAGCAGCTCCTCGGCCAGCTTCAGATGCTCCTCCGCCGCGAGCGAGCCCGCCGAGATCACGCTCATCGCCTCGTCGACGTGCACGGGCGTGTTCGACATGACCCGGACGACCGGGACGCCCTCGGCCAGCCGCGCCTCGATGAACCCGGTCGTGATGCCCGCCGCCATCGAGATCACCAGCCGGCCGGGCGGGACGTGCGCGCCGATCTCGTCCAGCAGGGCGCCCATGTCCTGCGGTTTCACCGCGAGGATCAGCGTCTCGGCCTTCGCGGCGGCCTCCGCGTTCGCCACGATCGCGACGCCGTACCGCTCGCGCAGCAGCGCGCCGCGCTCCTCCCGGCGCGCGGTCGCCATCAGCTCGGACGGGCGGCGGCCGGCCCGGAGCACCCCGGACAGCAGCGCCTCGCCCATCTTCCCGGCACCCAGAATCGCGATCATCGGCATACCTTGACGTGGGGATTCAACGACCGGTCCACCCTATAGCGGCGGCGTTCAGGACCGTCCGGCAAGGGAGCGCATGAAGAAGCGGAGGTTCGCGGGACGCTCCGCCATGCGGCGCATGAAGTACTGGTACCACTCGCGCCCGTACGCGACGTACACGCGGACCTGCGCTCCCTGCGAGGCCAGGTGGCGCTGCTCCTGCGGACGGATCCCGTAGAGCATCTGGTACTCGAACGTGTCGGCGTCGCGCTCGTGCAGAACGGACAGTGCTCCGGCGATGTCGATGAGCCTGGGGTCGTGCGTGGCGAGCATCGGATAGCCCTTGCCCGCCATCAGCACCTTCATACAGCGGACATAGGACTTGTCGACCTCTTCCCTGTCGGTGAAGGCGACCGCCGCCGGTGCCGCGTAGGCGCCCTTGCACAGCCTCACGCGCGACCCCTCGTAGGCGAGATCCGCGCAGTACTCCTCGGCCCGGCGCAGGTACGACTGGACGACCGCGCCCACGTCCGGGAAGTCGCGCCGCAGTTCGTGGACGATCCGCAGGTTCGCATCGACGGTGCCGTACTCCTCCGTGTCGAGGGTCACCGTCGTCCCGGCGGAACGGGCCGCCGCGCACACCCGCTTCGCGTTCTCCAGGGCGAGGTCTTCGCTGAGGGTCTGCCCGACGGCGGAGAGCTTCAGCGACACCTCGGCACGCGCACCGAGCCCCGCGGCACCCAGCCGTTCCAGCAGCTCGACATAATGCGCGGCGTTCGCCTCGGCGCGGCCCTCGTCGCCGGTGTCCTCGCCCAGGACGTCCAGAGTGACGAGCAGGCCCTCACCGGTCAGCCTCCCGGTGACGCTCGCCGCGTCCTCGACCGTCTCACCGGCGATGAAGCGCCGGACGACGTCGCGGCTGAACGGCGCGGTCTCCACGATCCTGCGCGCGCCGCCGCTGCGCGACGCGACCAGCAGCGCCTGACGAAGCACTGTCGCACACCCCCCGGGTCTCTGCGTCCCAGGTTAAGCCTCCGCCGGCCCCGCGATCACGAAACGGTGCCGAGGCTGTTGCCGCCTCCGTGCTGCCGCACGTACTGGGCCATCTGCGCGGTCTTGACGGCGCCGAACACCTGCTTCGCCTTCGCCCAGTCCACGAACACGACGCTCTGCTTGCCGCGCATGCCGGTGCCCTTGTGCGGGAGCGTCATGAACATCACGTCCGACGCCCGGACGCTCCGCATGCTCAGCGCCAGCGAGCGCATGTCGCCCGCCGACACCCCGGCGTCCACGCTGATCGACTTGGTGAGCGCGGACAGGAACCGGTCGAGCTTCAGCGGGTTGGTGAGCGTGCCGCGGTCCGCGGCCTGCTTGGCGAGGGCGCCGAGGAACGCCTGCTGCCGCTTGATCCGGTCGAAGTCGCCGTTCGGCAGGTTGTAGCGCTGCCGGACGAACAGCAGCGCCTCCTCGCCGTTCAGCTTCTGCCTGCCCGCCGTCCACTGCTTCTTGCGGGCCGGGTCGTACACGCTCTGCTTGATGTTGACGGTGACGCCGCCGAGCGCGTCCGTCATCGACTTGAAGCCCTCGAAGTCGATCGCGCCGTAGTGGTCGACGCGGATCCCGGTGAGCGTCTCCAGCGTCTCGATCAGCAGCTTCGGCCCGCCGTAGGAGAACGCCGCGTTGATCTTCTGCTTGCCGTAGCCGGGGATCTCGACCCACGAGTCGCGCGGGAACGAGATGATGTACGCCTTCTTCCGGTCCGCCGGCAGGTGCAGCAGCATGATCGTGTCGGTGCGCTGCTGCCCCGGCTTCCAGACGTCGCCGCCCTGTCCGGTCGTCGCCGACTCGGCGCGCGAGTCCGACCCGACGAGCACCCAGTTCTCGGTGCCCTCCACGTTCGGGCCCGGCCGGTTCGCCTGGTCGGTCGGCATCACGCCCTTGATCCGGTCGATGTTGCCGTTGTAGGACGACTGGCGCTGCCACAGCAGCCCGCCGGTCCCGGCGACGACCAGCGCGACGAACACCCCGATGGCGATCAGGACCCGCGGCCAGCGCCGCTTGCGCCTGCGCTCCGCACCGTCGGCCGCCGCCCAGAACGCCTCGCCGTCGGGGGCGTCTGCGGGGGGCTCGGCGGCCTGCGCCGCCGCCGGTGCCTGCGGCCCCTGGTCGGCCCGCTGCGGCGGCCGCGGTCCGGGTTGATCTGGCGCGGTCATGGCGCAGAAGCTACCAGCACGATCGACCGAGGATGGCCCGCTTCACCCCACCTGTCCGATTAAGCGGTTCGGCGGCGGAGGGTCACCGCACCGAGGACGAGGGCGACGATCGTGAACGCCGCTATGACGGCCACGTCCACGGCCAGGGTGCCGGTGAAGTCGGGGCGGGCGCTGATCTCCTGCATGCCCTCGACCGCGTACGACA
Source organism: Spirillospora sp. NPDC047418 (assembly GCF_040643275.1). Taxonomy (NCBI): domain Bacteria; kingdom Bacillati; phylum Actinomycetota; class Actinomycetes; order Streptosporangiales; family Thermomonosporaceae; genus Spirillospora; species Spirillospora sp. NPDC047418. The sequence continues at coordinate 15,467 of NZ_JBEYTW010000093.1, read as the reverse complement.
GGGGCAGGACGTCCGAGATCGCGGTCAGCCAGGACGCCATGTCGTCGCGCGGGATGATCAGCCCGCACAGCAGCGTCTGCGGCAGGACGAAGGCGGGCATGAACTGGACGGCCTGGAACTCGGTCCGCGCGAAGGCGCTGGCGAACAGGCCGAGCGACATGCCGAGCAGCGCGTCCAGCAGGGACACGAGGACCAGTGGTCCCAGCGAGCCGTTCAGGTCGAGGCCGAGCCAGGTCAGCGAGATCACCAGGACGATGCCGACCTGCGCCAGCGCGATCAGTCCGAACGCGAGCGCGTACCCGAGCAGCAGGTCGAGCTTGCCGAGCGGCATGGTCATCAGCCGTTCGAGGGTGCCGCTCGTCCGTTCGCGCAGGGTCGCGACGCTCGCCACGACGAACATGACGATGAACGGGAACACGCCGAGCAGCATCGGCCCGACCCGGTCGAACAGCATCGGCTGGTCGAACACGTAGCGCAGCAGGATCATCAGCAGCGTCGGCACGCCGATCAGCAGCGCGAGCGTGCGGTGGTCGTGCCTGAGCTGCGCGAGGATGCGCCGCATCGTGGCGAACGTGACGGCGGCGCTCATGCCGGGCTCCCGGACTTCTCGGTGATCAGGTGGAGGAACGCCGTTTCCAGGTCGGGCGTGCCGGTGCGGGAGCGCAGCCCGTCCGGGGTCCCGTCGGCGAGGACGACGCCCTCGCGCATCAGCAGGAGGCGGTCGGTGCGGCCGGCCTCGTCCATGACGTGGCTGGACACGACGAGGGTGGCGCCCCGGTCGGCGAGTTCCCGGAACAGCTCCCACAGCTCCTGCCGCAGCACCGGGTCGAGGCCGACGGTCGGCTCGTCCAGGACGATCAGCTCGGGCGAGCCGAGCAGCGCGACGGCCAGGTTGGTGCGGCCGCGCTGCCCGCCGGACAGCGTCGCCGCGGTCTGGTCGCGGCTCGCGCCGAGCCCGACCTCGTCGATGACGCGGTCGACGTCCGAGCGCGGCGCCCGCAGCACGGACGCGAAGTAGCGCAGGTTCTCGGCGACGGTCAGGTCGGCGTACACCGCCGGTGACTGCGTCGCGTACCCGACGCGGCGCCGCAGCCCGGCGGACCCGGCGGGCGCGCCGAGCACCGTCACCGTGCCGCTCCGCACGATCTGGACGCCGACGAGCGCCCTGATCAGGGTGGTCTTCCCGCAGCCGCTCGGGCCGAGCAGGCCCACGATGGAGCCGCGCGGGACGTCGAAGGTGAGCCCGTGCAGGACCTCCCGGCCGCCGCGCACGACCCGCAGGTCGCGGACGCTGACGGCCGGCTCGGCGCCGCTCGCCGGACTTGAACTCATCATGCGTTGAATTTAAGCCGCCGCGATGCCCCGGTCAAGGGGTCCGGAACCGGAACGCCGGGACGGTCAGGAGCTCAGGTAGCGCTGGATCGCCGGGGCCACCAGCTCGACCAGTTCCTCCTCCGAGGCGGAGGCCATCGGCTCGACGCGCAGCACGTGGCGCAGGATCATCAGGCCGATCATCTGCCCGGCGGCCGCCTGGATGCCGAGCGGCGGCGCGTCCGTGGCCTGCCTGGCGCGGCCGAACAGGGCGACCGTGACGAACTCGCGCAGCAGCGCCGCCGCCCGCTCGTTCGTCATCGCCGAGCGCAGCATCGCCAGCATCGGCGCGCGGCGGTCATCGTCCCCCCACACCTCCAGGAAGGTGCGGACCATCGCCTCGCCGATCCGGTCGCGGGGGGCCGCCATGACGCGCGGCAGGATGACGGACGGGTCCACCGGGAAGCGCATCGCCTCGATGAACACGCCCTCCTTGTTGCCGAAGAAGTGGTGGACGAGCGCGGGGTCGACCCCCGCGGCACGCGCGATGGCGCGCAGCGAGGCGCCGTCGTAGCCCTTCTCGGCGAACAGGTCGCGCGCCTCGGCGAGGATCTTCTCCCGGGTCTCGGTCGGGCCGGGCCGGCGGCCCCGGGGCGCGGTGGCGTCGGTCACCGGACGCCCCGGCGGGTGACCTCCCCGGCCGGCGTGACCTCCCAGGTGTGGTCGGCGGCGGCGAGGTGCAGGCGGGCGAACGCCAGGGCCTCGGCGAGGTCCTCCATCCGCTCGACCCGGCTGGACGCGCGCCGCGTGTTCACCTCCAGGACGATGTGCCCCCGGAAGCCGCTCTCGGCGAGGTCCTCCAGCATCGTCCCGCACGGCTGGTTGCCCCGGCCGGGGACGAGGTGCTCGTCCTTGTTCGTGATGCCCACGCCGTCGGCGAGATGGATGTGCCGCAGGCGGTCGCCCAGGCTGCTCGCCATGTCGATGGGGTCCGACCCGGAGACGGCGGTGTGGGACAGGTCGAGGGTGACGTACGGGTAGTCCTGGTCGACCGGGTTCCAGTCGGGCAGGTACATGCCCGCCTCGGCACCGCGCGCCTTGAGCGGGAACATGTTCTCCACCGCGAACAGGACGTCGGTCTCGTCCTGCATACGGGCGAGGCCCTCGACGAACTCCTTCGCGTAGTCGCGCTGCCAGCGGAACGGCGGATGGACGACGACGACCTCCGCGCCCAGTTCCTCCGCGACGTCCTTGGAGCGGATGAGCTTGCCCCAGGGTTCGCGTCCCCACACCCGCTGGGTGAGCAGCAGGCACGGCGCGTGGATCGACTTGATCGGCACCTGGTGGTAGTCGGACAGCCGGCGCAGGACGTTCAGGTCCTGCGAGGAGGCGTCCGTGGAGACCATGACCTCGATGCCGTCGTAGCCCAGCAGCGCGGCGATCTCGAACGCGCTCGGTACCTTCTCCGGGTAGACCGACGCGGTGGAGAGCGTTATCGGCGCGTCCGGTACACGGAGAGCGGGTGTACTGACGCCGTTGTGCTGCGGGGTCAAGGCTTCCTCGCCAGGAATGATCGCTCGACGATGGTCATCAGGGTTCGCACGGTAAAGCCTATGCGGCGGCGGCCGCGATGAAACAACCGCCCGGAGTGATCCTGATTGCTCTGCCCTGATCGCTCCGCCCCTGGGGCCGACTACGCTCAGTCGCCGTGGCCGAAATCGCGCCGGGCGCCGTGCCGAGCCCCAACATCTGGAACTCCCCCCAGGTCTACGAGCTGGAGAACCGCGCCGTCGACCCCGACGGGGTGCTGGCCGCCGCGATGCGCGCCATCCGCCCGTGGACGGCCGCGGACGTCCTGGACGTCGGCTGCGGCACCGGCTTCCACCTGCCGTTCTTCGCCGCCGACGCCCGCCGGGTGACCGGCGTCGAGCCGCACGCGGGCCTCGCCGCGGCCGCCGCGCGCCGCACCCGGGACCTGTCCAACGTGATCGTCCGTGTCGGCGCCGCCCAGGCGCTGCCGCTGCCGGACGCCTCGGTCGACGTCGCCCACGCCCGGTGGGCGTACTTCTTCGGGCCGGGCTGCGAACCGGGCCTGCGCGAGTTGGAGCGGGTCGTCCGGCGCGGCGGGGCGATCTTCATCATCGACAACGACGCGACCCGCTCCACGTTCGGCCGCTGGTTCCGCCGCGGCCTGCCGAAATACGACCCGGAGGCCGTCGAGCGGTTCTGGACGCGGCGCGGCTTCTCCCGCGACCCGCTGACGATCCGGTGGTCGTTCGAAAGCCGCGACGACCTCGCCGCCGTCCTGCGGATCGAGTTCCCGCCCGGCGTCGCGGACGCGTGCCTGCGCGAGCACAGCGGCCTGGAGGTGGACTATGCCGTCAATTTGTGGTGGCGTTGCCCCTGAGTTACTGACTGGTTCGGTCACACGGGAGGTACCGGCATGGGGCGTGTCACTGCGGGAAGAGCGCTCGGCGGCCTGCTCGCCGCCACCGCCGTCGGCGCGGCCGGCGCCGGAGCCGGCCTGGTCGCCCAGCGCCGCGCCGTGCGCCGCCTCCAGCTGCGTCCCGACCCGTTCGCCGGCGAGCCGTTCGGGTCGCTGCGCGGCCGTCCCGTCCCGGTCCGCGCCGACGACGGCACCCGCCTGTACGCCGAGATCGACGGCGACGACCGCACCGACCTCGCCGTCGTGTTCTCGCACGGCTGGACGCTCACCCAGGACTCCTGGCACTTCCAGCGCAAGGCCCTGCGCGGCCTCGGCCGGCTCGTCTTCTGGGACCAGCGCGGCCACGGCCGCTCCGACGGCGGCGCCCGCGACGGCTACACCATCCCCCGCCTCGCCGCCGACCTCGGCGCCGTCATCGAGGCGACCGTCCCCGCAGGCACGCCCGTCGTCCTCGTCGGCCACTCCATGGGCGGCATGACGATCATGCGGTACTGCGACGAGAACCCGGACCTGGTCGGGCGCAGGATCCTCGCGACCGGGCTGCTGTGCACCTCGTCCGGCGGCCTCGGCGAGGTCACCCTCGGCATGCCCGCCCTCGTCGCGCGCACCACCCACCGCGTCCTGCCCCGCGCCCTCGCCGCGCTCGGCGCCGGCTCCGGCGCCGTCGAGCGGGTCCGCCACCTCGGCCGCGACGCCGCCGCCCTCGTCGAGGACCTCGTCGCCTTCGGCCCCGACGCCAGCCCCGCCGCCGTCGCCTTCGCCGAGCAGATGATGACCGACACCCGCATGGACGCGTTCGTCGACTACTTCCGCTCGATGATCACGACCGACGTCATCAGCGACTGCGCCTCCCTCGCCGCCGCCGACACCCTCGTCCTCGGCGGCGAGAACGACCTCCTCACCCCGGTCGAGCACAGCCTCAAGATCGCCTCCTGCGTCCCCTCGGCCCGCCTGGAGGTCATCCCCTCCGCCGGCCACATGGCCATGCTCGAACGCCCCAGCGTGGTCTCCGACCACCTGGGCGACCTGATCGAACGAGCCCGCAAGCAGTGCTGACCCAGGGGGTCGCCCCCCTGGGCGGATACTGTCGGTAGCTGGCTCTAGGCTGCCGCGCATGGCGAAGGCTAAGACGGCGAAGGCCGCCTACCGGTGCTCGGAGTGCGGCTGGCAGACGTCCAAGTGGGTCGGGCGCTGCGGCGAGTGCCAGACGTGGGGGACGGTCACCGAGGCGGCGTCCGCCACGCCGGCGCGGGTCGTGTCGGCCGGGCCGGTCAGCGCGCCGGCGCGTCCGATCGGGCAGGTGGACGTCGGGTCGGCGCAGACGCGGCCCACGGGCCTGGACGAGCTGGACCGGGTGCTCGGCGGCGGCATCGTGCCCGGGGCGGTCCTGCTGCTGGCGGGCGAGCCGGGCATCGGGAAGTCGACGCTGCTGCTGGAGGTCGCCGCGCTCGCCTCGACCTCGGCCGAGGGCGGCGCGAAGAACGTCCTCTACGTGACGGGCGAGGAGTCGGCCGAGCAGGTGCGGCTGCGCGCCGACCGGGTCGGGGCGATCACCGACCAGCTGTACCTGGCCGCCGAGACCGAACTGTCGGCGATTCTGGGGCATATCGACTCCGTGGAGCCGTCGCTGCTCGTCGTCGACTCCATCCAGACGATCGGGACGTCCGAGGCGGACGGCGCGCCCGGCGGCGTCACGCAGATCCGCGAGGTCGCCGCCAACCTGATCAGGGTCGCGAAGGAGCGCGGCATCACGGTCGTGCTCGTCGGCCACGTCACCAAGGACGGCGCGATCGCCGGGCCGCGGCTCCTGGAGCACCTGGTCGACGTCGTCCTGTACTTCGAGGGCGACCGGCACTCGCGGCTCCGCATGATCCGCGCGGTGAAGAACCGGTACGGGCCGACGGACGAACTCGGCTGCTTCGACCTGTCCGAGGTCGGCATCGTCGGGCTGCCCGACCCGAGCGGCCTGTTCCTCACCCGCCGCGACGAGCCCGTCCCCGGGACGTGCGTGACGGTCACGCTGGAGGGGCGGCGGCCGCTGGTCGCGGAGGTGCAGTCGCTCGTCGCGAAGTCGCATCTGCCGGCGCCGCGCCGGGCCACGTCCGGGCTCGACACGTCCCGGGTCGCGATGGTCCTCGCCGTCCTCGCGCAGCGCTGCAAGATCTCCATGCACGAGCAGGACGTGTACGTCTCGACGGTCGGCGGGGTGCGGCTCAGCGAGACGTCCGTCGACCTGGCGCTGGCCCTCGCCGTCGCCGGGTCCACGGTCGAGCAGGCGCTGTCCAACAGCCTGATCGCGCTCGGCGAGGTCGGTCTCGCCGGGGAGGTCCGCATCGTGCCCGGCGTCCAGCGGCGGCTCGCCGAGGCGACCCGGCTCGGCTTCAAGTACGCCGTCGTCCCGCGCGGCTCCCTCGAACTCGCCGACGGATCACCGCTCAAGCGCGCCGACCCGCAGCTCAGCAGCTACGAAGGCATGAAGGTGATGGAGGTGGACAGCCTGCAGCAGGCCCTCCAGGTCGCGTTTACGGCGCACTGACACGGGTCACGCCAGAGTATTACTCCACACAACCGGGGCTTGCGACCTGGGGAGGAACCAGGGCGCGGCCCTCCTCGGTAAACTGGCGCCGTCCAGCGACCTCCGGGGGTCAGGTGCCATCACACGACAAGGGTCATGACGAACGACGCCGCGCCACGTTGGCCGCGGTGGCCCCGGGCACCCAGATCCGCGACGGACTCGAACGGATCCTACGGGGCCACACCGGCGGCCTGATCGTGCTCGGCTACGACAAACCGGTCGAGGAACTCTGCACGGGCGGCTTCGAGCTCGACGTCGAGTTCTCCGCGACCCGGCTGCGCGAACTCGCCAAGATGGACGGCGCGATCGTCCTCGACGACAGCCACAGCCGCATCGTCCGCGCGGCCGTCCACCTCGTGCCCGACTCGACCATCCCCACCGAGGAGTCGGGGACGCGGCACCGCACCGCGGAACGCGTCGCCCGCCAGACCGGCCTGCCGGTCATCTCGGTCAGCCAGTCGATGCACATCATCGCGCTCTACCTGGACGGCATCCGCTACGTCCTCGAAGACTCCGCGGCCATCCTGTCCAAGGCGAACCAGGCCCTGGCGACGCTCGAACGCTACAAACTCCGCCTGGACGAGGTGTCCGGCACGCTCTCGGCCCTCGAGATCGAGGACCTCGTCACCGTCCGCGACGTCAGCGCCGTCGTCCAGCGCCTCGAAATGGTGCGGCGCATCGCCGACGAGATCGAGGGCTACGTCGTCGAACTCGGCACCGACGGCCGGCTGCTCTCCCTCCAGCTGGACGAGCTGGTCTCCGGCGTCGACGCCGACCGCGAGCTGATCGTCCGCGACTACCCGTCCGACGACACCCGCTCCCGCGGCGTCGCCGCCATCCTGTCGTCGCTCGACACCCTCTCCGCCAACGAACTGCTCGACCTGTCGACGGTCGCCGAGGTGATGGGCTTCGCCGGCCCCGACGCCCTCGACCTACCGGTCAGCCCCAAGGGCTTCCGCCTCCTCGCGAAGGTCCCCCGGCTGCCCAGCATGGTCGTCGAACGCCTCGTCGAGCACTTCGGCGGCCTGCAGAAACTCCTCGCCGCGAGCATCGACGACCTGCAGGCCGTCGGCGGCGTGGGCGAATCCCGGGCCCGCAGCGTCCGCGAGGGCCTCTCCCGCCTGGCCGAATCCTCCATCCTCGAACGCTACGTCTGACCCTCGCCCACCGCCCGAACACACGAACAAGTCGCCCGACAGATCAGCAGCATCCAGGGGCGGCACCGGCAGCAGCGGCGACACCTGAACACCACGGCCCCGCAAAGGTCGCAGTTGCACGAGCGTCAGCGAAGACGGCGGCGTCCGGGCGGGCAGACGGGCGGGTGACGGGAAGGACGGCCTGCCGGGCGGGCGGAGTCAGCGGAGGCGGAAGATGCGCTCCTTGGCCTTCATGCCCTTCAGGTCGGCCACATAGGTGCCGGGGCGGGCTTCGGTCTTGCCCTTGCACCCTCGGACGCGGTCCCAGGTGATCGTGTCGACGTACGGGATGCCGCGGCGGAGGGTCTCCTTCGTGGCGTCGCCGTGGCGGCACTCGGCGGACGACCAGATGCGGTCGGAGCCGGACGTGATGCGGACGTCCAGCGAACCCGTGTCGAACGTGCACTTGCCCTTGCCCGTGCTGACGACCGTGACCCGGAACTCCGGCCGCTCGGAACCGGTGTAGGCGGTGTCGGCGACCGACATGTTGACGACGAGGTCCGCGGCGTCGCAGGGGCCGCCGTCGGCGGCCGGCTCCGGCTCCGGCGTGGTCGTCGTGGTGACCGTGACCGTCGGCATCACGGTGGGCGGGGGCGGCGGGCTCGCGCTCTCGGCCGCCTTCGCGTCCCGGACCGGCTCGCCCTCGCCCGTCCCGGCGCACGCCCAGGCCAGCAGGCCGACGGCGCCGAGCGCGCCGGCCAGGGCCACCGCGCGGCGCCGCCAGTACTGGTCCACCCCAGAACCGCCGGAGTCACGTCCAGTATTCGGCCACATACGGTCAGTATGCAGTCACCGGACCGGAACGTGGGGACGACCCGCCGCGTGCCACAATGGCGGCGCGCCATGAACGTGAACTCCGCCTACACCACCTACACCGCCCCGATCCTCGACTGGTACGAGGCGAACGCCCGGGATCTCCCGTGGCGGGCGCCGGACGCGACCCCGTGGGGCGTCCTCGTCAGCGAGATCATGCTCCAGCAGACGCCCGTCTCCCGCGTCCTGCCCGTCTGGGACGCCTGGATGACGCGCTGGCCGATCCCCGCCGCGCTGGCCGCCGAACCGTCCGGCGAGGCCGTGCGGGCGTGGGGGCGGCTCGGCTACCCGCGGCGGGCGCTGCGGCTGCACGCGAGCGCCCGCGCGATCACCGAACGGCACGGCGGCGAGGTCCCGTCGTCGCACGAGGAGCTGCTGGCGCTGCCCGGCATCGGCGCCTACACGGCCGCCGCCGTGGCCAGTTTCGCGTTCCGGCAGCGGCACGCCGTGCTCGACACGAACGTCCGGCGCGTCCTGGCCCGGCTGGTGTCCGGTGTCGAGTACCCGCCGAAATCGCAGACGAAGGCGGAGGTGACGCTCGCGGAGAGCCTCCTGCCGGTCGATCCGCCGACGGCCGCCCGCTGGGCCGTCGCGGTGATGGAGCTGGGCGCGCTGGTCTGCACGGCCCGCACGCCCCGCTGCGTCGACTGCCCGGTGCTCGGGACCTGCGCCTGGCAACGCGCCGGGCGCCCCGCCTACGACGGGCCGCCGCGCCGGGGCCAGACGTATGCGGGCACCGACCGCCAGTGCCGCGGCCGCATCCTCGCCGTCCTGCGGGACGCCGAGGGGCCGGTCGAGAAGCCGACCCTCGACATCGTCTGGTCGGACGCCGTCCAACGCGAACGCGCCCTCGACGCCCTCATCGCCGACGGCCTCGTCGACCCCCTGGACGACGGCCGCTACGCCCTCCCCACCTGACCACGCTGCCGCCTGCCGCCTGCCGCCTGCCGCCTGCCGCCTGCCGCAAGATCTCGTGCCGCAAGATCTCGTGCCGGCACGATGCCACGGCCGCATTTCACGGGAAGGGAGACCCGGATCGCTGAGCGTGGATTTCAGAGCGGAGCAGTTCTAGAAGCCGACCAATCCAGTTGCGCCCTTTTCCGCCGCCGGCGGCCCAGTGGTCGGAGCCCATTCCGCTGTAGGCGATCGGCGCATCCCCCGTGCCGAGCAGGATTTCGGCCAACTCAGGATGCTGTGTGAACTTTGCGCGCAACAGGCCGGCCATGGCGGCCGTCCGCACCTGGGACCAGTCCTGGACGCGGGTCGCCTCCGCGGCGATCTTCTGCGCCTCATAGGCCCGCTCGGCGGCGCGGATCTGCTCTCTGACCTCGGGATCTGCGGTCGAGAGAGCCCAGTACGCATGCTCGACGGACGGGTAGACGGCGCCGCCGACGTCGATCGGGGAGGGGTAATCGTTCTGCAGGGCGTCGATCCCCGCGTCCTCAGGGAACCCCTTCGGGTATACGCGTCCGCCGAAGTGAATTGTCCCGTCCGCAGGTTCTTGCGGGTCGTCCGCCGGGCGCTTGTCCTCGTACTCGGCGCGGACGCGTTCACGTTCGGCGAAGTATTCCAGCGCCCATTCACGCTTGGCCTCGGTCACCTCGCCATCGTCGACCCACTCACCGATCGGCCGCTCTCCGATATCGGTGCACAGGTAGACGAGCGGCCGGTCTTGGTTGTCCATGTCGCCAAGCGCGTACTGCCGCTTATGCTCGGGAATCTCAAGGTACGCTTCGCGCAGCGTCGGCCTGTCGGCCTCGTCTCGTGTCTCCAGGTACCGGTCCAGGGCCGCCAGGCAGCGGTCCGTGGAGTCGGGACGGCCGTTCAACCTCTCGATGTCGTCGGCCACCTCGGCCAGGAGCATCTCCGGGGTGAGGCTGAACCGCGGCTCCGCGGCCTTCCATCCCCCCAGCTCGAATGCGCTGATCTGTGCGCCCTCGGGCACTTCCGTCACCACCCAGCCGCGCTCGATCTTCTCGCGCAGACCGTCCAGGTCGACCCAGCCCCAGCAGTTGATCGCGCCGTCCGCGAACACCTGCAGGTCCGTCAGGTGGTACGAGAAGTTGTGGATGAAGATGGGACGCGTGACGCCTTCGATGCGCTGCCCGTCCTCGATGCGCTGGATGCGGTTCGACACGATGCTCATGTACTCCTCAGGGGTCGCCGGCCGACCGGCCGGGCACGATGACCGGCGCCACCACAGTCGGGAGCGGCCCGGCCGGGCTTTGATCATTTCAGCGTTCCGGACGCGCTTGCGGTTCCGTGCTTTCACCCGGCCGGCTAGCACGAATAATGGGTGGGCGGCGCGCCCGCCCCGGCCGTAGCGTACGGGCGTGCGTGATCTGCTGAGCCTGCCCAAAGCCCATCTGCACGTCCATCTGGAGAGCACCGTCCGGTGGGCCACGCTGCGGGAGATCGGCGCGGCCAACGGCGTGGAGGTGCCCGGCCGTGCGGGCACGCTCGGTGACTTCGTTTCCTTCTTCGCGCGGAACGACCTCGTCCGGGCCTGCCTGCGGCGCCCCGCCGACTTCCGCCGCATCGCCTACGAGTTCTGCGAGGACGAATCCGCCCAGGGCGTCCGTTATGCCGAGGTGTCGTTCACGGCCGCCGGACACGGTGAGCGCCTCGGCATGCCCCTCCAGGCCGTCCTGGAGGGCCTGGCGGCCGGACAGGACGCGTTCGGGATCGAGTGCCGCCTCATCCTCGACCACTCCCGGCGCCGCTCCGTCGAACGCGCCTGGCGGACGCTCGACCTCGCCCGCCGCCACGACGGCGTGGTCGCCATCGGGCTCGCCGGCGACGAGGCCCATCCCGGCGACCCGTTCACCCAGGTGTTCGCCGCCGCCCTCGATGCCGGGCTGCACGTCGTCCACCACGCGGGCGAAGGCGAGGGCCCCGCCAGCATCCGCCAGGCCCTCGGCCCCGGACGCGCCGAGCGACTCGGCCACGGCATCCGCATCCTGGACGATCCCGATCTCGTGACCGAGGTCCGGGAACGCGGGATTCCCCTCGAAGTGTGCCCATCCTCCAACGTCGCCCTCGGCTTCGCCCCGTCCTTCGACGCTCACCCCCTCCCGGCCCTTCGCGACGCGGGCCTGCTAGTCACCCTCAACACCGACATCCCCGCACTGATCGACACGTCCCTGACCACCGAGTACGCCAACGTGCGCGACACCTTCGGCTACGACGACCACATCCTCGCCGAACTGGCCAGGAACACAGTGACCGCCTCCTTCGCCCCACCCGAGACCAAGACCCGCCTCCACCGAGAAATAGCCACCTGGCTACCCCCTACCTGACCGCGCCCAGCACTGGACGGCCGCCCCGCCCACGCGGAGGCCGCCTCAGGTGCAGTGCACACCGAACAGCCCGCCACCCGCACAAGCACCTGCAGCCCCTCCATCCGGACAGCCGAGAGCCAAGCACTAAGACCGCCCAACACCACCCAGGCCACAGCATCCCCCAGGCCCGCGCACCCACACGGCGACCAGCCGGGCAGACGCGAGTAGGCACTGAGACCGTCCAACACCACGGCCTGGGACCAACAGCGTGGCGACGATGTCTGGAGCACGGCGTCGCCCGGGCGCGCGCACCTGCAGGCCGTCCAGCCGGGCCGTTGAGAGCCGAGTACTGAGACCGACCAACACCACCCGGGCCACAGCATCCCCCAGGCCCGCGCACCTACACGGCGACCATGCGGGCGGGCGCGAGCTAGGTACTGAGACGTCCAGCAGCCCCCGGTCACAGCGTCACCGGCGCGGGCGCCTGCACGGCGGACGGGCGGGGGGCGGGCGCGGGTTAGGTACTGAGGCCGTCCAGCATTACTCGGGTCACGGCGTCGCCGGCGCGTGCTCCTGGGCGGCAGACGGCGGTGCTGAAGATCTCGACGGCCTCGGCCGGGCTGATGTCGCCGCGCATGGTCCCCTCGTCCTGGACGGCCTTGACGAGCCCTCGCAGGAGGCCATCGACCTCGTTCTGCAGGGCGTGCCGCTCCGGCGGGATCTCGTCGCCGCCGTCGGCGATCGACTTGACGAGGGCGAGCGGCTGCTCGGTGCAATGGGTGACGACCTGGGTCAGCACGTCCCAGCGTGAGAGATCCTTCGCCGACAGCGCCCGGATCTCCGCCGCCATGCTTCGGAGCGCGCTGGTCGCGATCTCTTCGACGAGCGCCCGACGATCGGGGAAGTGCCGGTAAAGAGTCCCTACGCCGAGGCCGGCCTCCCGCGCGAGCTCCTCCATGCTCACCCCGGGCCCGCGCTCGGCGAACAACTCCAGAGCGCAGGCGACGATCCGCTCGCGGTTGCGTCGCGCGTCGGCTCGCATCGTCCTCCTCCAGCGGTAACCGGAACATCGGATTCAGGTTACCCTGGACAACCAGAAGCGGAAGATCCGATTCACCTTGGAGGTTCCCATGCGCATCGGACTGTTCAGCATCGCCGGAATGGCCCGGTTGGACGACCTCGTCGCCCAAGTCCGCCTGGCCCGTGACGCCGGACTCGACAGCGTCTTCTTCGGCCACACCGCGTCCTGGGACGCTCTCATGACCGCGGCACTCGCCGGACGCGAGGTGCCCGGCATCGAAGTGGGCACGGCCATCGTGCCGACCTTTCCCCGCCACCCCCTCGCGCTGGCGAGCCAGGCGCTCACCGCACAGGCCGTGACGGGCGGCCGCTTCACCCTCGGCATCGGCCCGAGCCACCAGCAGATCATTGAGGGCGCACACGGGATCTCCTACGACCGGCCCGCACGGCATGTCCGCGAGTATCTTTCCGCGCTGCGTCCACTGCTGCGCGGCGAGGACGTCGACTACCACGGCGAGACCCTGACCGCGGTGGGAACGATGGACGCTCCCGGCACCACCGCGCCGCCGGTGCTGGTGTCCGCGCTGGGCCCGGCGATGCTGCGGATCGCGGGCGAACTCGCCGACGGCACCGTGACGACCTGGACGGGCCCCGAGGCGATCGCCGACCACATCGTGCCCTCGATCACCAAGGCCGCCGAGGCCGCGGGACGACCCGCGCCGCGCGTACTGGCGGGCGCTGTGGTGGCCCTCACCAGCGACCCCGATGGTGTCCGGCGCGAACTGGCCGAACAGTTCGGCCCCGCATCGGCCTTCCCCGCCTATCGCGCGATCCTCGACCGCCAAGGACTGTCCGGCGTCCACGAAACGGTCATCGCCGGAGACGAGGAGACGATCGCCCGCCGGTTGCGCCGCTTCGCCGATGCCGGCGCCACGGACCTGCTGATCAGCCCACACGGCGACACCACAAGCATCCTCGAACTCGCAGCGTCCCTGCGCTGACCTTCCACCCCACAGCCGAAACCTCCTCACCATGGCCCATGCCGGCAGTTGCGACGGTTCGGCCCGGCCGGGCGCGCGGGCGGGCGGGCGGGCGAAAATGCTTCTCATCACGTTCGCGGCCGCGCCCCACACCCGCGGCCGCAGCGGTGATCTGCGTCCTGGGGGCGTCGACGGTGTCAGAGTCTTGTCAGGTGGGCGGTCCGGATTTCGCGGAGGAAGGGGTCGGTGTCGTCGGCCCACTGGGCGGACGTGCGGACGACGGGATGGACGGGGAGGCCGAGCCGCGCGGCCGCCTCCTGGGCCGCGTCGAACGCGGCGTCCGGGGCGACGTCGCCGATCGCCAGCACTTCGACATCGCCGGGACCATCGCCCCGCGGATGCTCGTACCGCTCCGCCCAAGCCCCGAAGAGGTAGATCTCCCGGACCGAGGGCAGCCGGCCGAACTCCTCCGCCACGACCGCCGCGGGGCCGAACGTCAGCTTCAGGAGGTGGGCGAGCGGCTCGTACAGCGGGCTCGCCGTGTTGCGCGTCGCCAGCCGTCCGGCCAGGGTGCGGCGGAGTGTGAGGAGGCCCGCCCGCGCCAGCCTTTCGACCTCGCGCATCACGGACGCGAGATCGGTGCGCAGCATCACGGCCAGGTCGAGCATCGACACCTCGCGCGCCGGGCCCAGCAGCAGGCGCGCGAGCAGTTCGCCCTGCAGCCGCGATCGAAAGATCGGGAGTTGTTCCGGCGCGCGGGACCGCACGTCCCGCCGGAAGGCCTCCGCGATACGCGCCTCGCCGACCGGCACGCGCGCTCCCCGCCGCTGGAACTCCGCCGACGATCCGGCCGCATTCGATCGCATGTTCGAACACTATTCCTCGCCTCCGACATCTCCGGGCGTCCGGTGAAATCCTCTGGGATGGCGAGGACGCAGGGAAGTAGAACGGTGTTCTGTGGAAAACCGGTTCTTCGGCGCCAGGAGTGCCGCGCTCGCGGACGGATGCTTCGGCTGCACGTTCGTCTTGCCTCAGCACGGCCTCGCCGGCTCGGCACTTGAGGCTTCCGGGCTGATCGCGGCGGCTAGGCGGGGGACTCGGGTTCGGGCAGGAAGAGGCAGAACGGGTGGCCTACAGGGTCGAGGTAGACGCGGACGTCGTCCTCGGGCTGGAAGTCCGCCAGGACGGCGCCCACGGCCTCTGCGTGCTCGCAGGCGGCCTCCAGGTCGTCCACCTCGAAGTCCAGGTGGGCCATGATCTGCTGGGCGCCCTCGGCGGCGGGCCAGGTCGGGGACTCGTAGATCGGCTCCGCCTGGAAGGACAGGGCGGTACCTCCGCCCGGCGGGCGCAGTTTCACCCAGTCGCAATGCTGCTGGACGACCGTCCAGCCCAGGAGGCGCTGGTAGAAGTCGCCCAGCGCGTGCGGGTCGGAGGCGTCCAGGACGGGGGCGGAGAGGGTCATGCGCGGCGGTCGGCTCACGGTGCCTCCTGCGGCATCGAATCGGCTCAGCGTACGCGGCCCCTCCCCACGCACGGCCTCCCCACGCACGGCCTCCCCACGCGCGGCCTCCCCACGCGCGGCCTGTGTACGCGGCCTTCGTGTGGGTGCGGTCCTGCGTGGGCTGCGCACGCCGCCGTGCGCGGGCTGTGCGCGTGGGGCGCGTGGGTGGGTGCTTCCCGTGCTCGTGTCCGGATATGCCTGGCCCGTACGGATGGGCTGGTCGTCGGCGGTCGCGAAGGGGTGTCCGAGATCGAGTAGGAGGGCCGGGTCGCCCGGCCCTCCTCTCACACCACCGGACATGCGGGCCCGCATCCGGCGGTTCGTCAAGCCGTTGATCTGAGCCT
>NZ_JBEYTW010000092.1:0-35551 GCF_040643275.1 Spirillospora sp. NPDC047418 | reverse complement strand
GCGTGTTGTTGTTATCCGGCCCGCCATAACAACAACACGCCGCAGATCAACGGGGGTCCTCTCCGGGGGCGGGGGGGCGCATGATGATCTCGTCGACGCCGACGTCGTGGCCGTCCGCGCATCTGACCTGGGCCGTCACTCGCTCGCCGCAGCGGGCGTGGGTCAGCATGACCTGGCGTCCCTCCTCGTTGGGCAGGTACGTCTCGCCCCATTCCATGAGGCTGACGAGGGTGGGCGCGAGGTCCAGGCCCATCTTCGTCAGGTGGTACTCGTAGCGCGTGCGCTGGCCGGGCTCCTGGTACGGCTCCCGGGTGAGCAGCCCGGCCTTGACGAGGTGGCGCAGGCGGGCGGTGACGGCGGATTCGGTCATGGCGAGGTTGCGCACGAAGTCGCCGAATCGATTGGTGCCGAAGTACGCCTCGCTGAGCACCAGCACCGCCGACGGCGGTCCGAGCGCGGCCAGGGTACGGGCGACCGGGCAGTTCTGCATCGACCAGGCGTCGCGGTCGGCGAAGTGCCCCTCAAGTGCGATTGTCACGCGACCCACTATAAACCTGCTGACTTCGCTTGACCAAAGTCAGGTCGGGCGCTAGCGTCCCTGACTATGGTGAAACAAAGTCAGGTACGCACCGGTCCCGTCCTCGCGGTGCTCTCCGTCGCCTCCTTCATGGCGGGCCTCGACCTGTTCATCGTCAACGTCGCCTTCGACGACATCGGCCGCGACTTCGCCGGCACGCCGATGGCCGACCTGTCCTGGGTCCTCAACGGCTACGCGATCGTGTTCGCCGCGCTGCTCGTCCCGCTCGGCCGGCTCGCCGACCGGTACGGGCGCAAGGCCGGGCTCGTCCTCGGCCTGACCGTCTTCACCCTCGCCTCCCAGGCGTGCGCCGCCGCCCCGGACCTGTGGTGGCTCGTCGGCTTCCGCGTCCTGCAGGCCGCCGGCGCCGCCGCGCTCATCCCCACCAGCCTCGGGCTGCTGCTGTCGGCGATGCCGGCGGCGCGCCGCGGCGGCGCGGTGCGGATCTGGTCGGCGTCCTCGGCGATCGCCGCCGCGGCCGGCCCCGCGATCGGCGGCGTCCTCGTGGACGTCTCCTGGCGCTGGGTCTTCGAGGTCAACGTGCCCATCGGGATCGCCGCGGTCGTGCTCGCGCTGCGGCTCGTCCCCGACTCCCGCGAGGGCGTCACCGCCCGCGTCCCCGACCTGCCCGGCACCGCCGTGCTGACCGGCGCGATCGCGCTCCTCGCGCTCGGCCTCGTGCAGATCAACGACTGGCCCGGCGAGCGGACCACCGTGGTGATCGGCGCCGCGCTGCTCGGCCTCGCCTGGTTCTGGCTGCGCTCGCTGCGGCACCCCGCGCCGGTCATCGAGCCCGCGCTGCTCGCCGTCCGCACCTTCTTCTGGTCGAACGCCGCGGTCCTGCTGTTCACCGTCGCGTTCGCCGCGAACCTGCTGCTCGGCGTGCTGTGGATGCAGCAGGTCTGGCACTACTCGCCCATCAGGACCGGGCTCGCCGTCGCGCCCGGTCCGCTGATGGTCCCCATCATGGCGCTCATCGCCGGACGCCTCGCCGCGGCCCGCGTCCCCGTCGGCCTGATCACCGCCGTCGGGTGCATGCTGTGCGCGTTCGGCGTCGTCATGATCGCGATGAGCCTCGGCCCGGCACCGGCCTACGCGTCGCAGCTGCTGCCGGGCTGGCTCATCGGCGGGATCGGCGTCGGCCTCGCCCTCCCCACCATCCTGTCGGCCGCCGCCGTCGAACTGCCGCCGCACCGCTACGCCACCGGCAGCGCCGTGGTGAACATGAGCCGGCAGATCGGCACCGTCCTCGGCGTCAGCCTCGCCGTCGCCGCCCTCGGCACGCCGCGCGGCTGGCCCGAGGCCCACACCGCCTACGTCGACGCCTGGCTGATGGTCGCGGGGTTCATGGTGATCGCAGCGATCGCCGCCCTTGGCATGACCCCGCGCCGCCTTCGGCCTTCCCCGACCGTCCCCGAGCCAGAGAAGGAAGTGGTCGCCGGAACCTAACCTCGCCTTGACAAGTACCAAGAAACGCGGGCATCGGACGAAGCCTTGACCCGGACCGCAAGGCCCGGTTCGCCCGACCGCCCGACCCACAGTGAGCACCTCATGGCCAGAGGTGCTCACTGTATTTTTCGTATTTTTCTCCTCCTTCGGGCCCTGGGGGCCCTCCATCGTCGAAAAACACGGTGCGATCGCTGCATCGCATCCGACTCGCCTAGCGGCTCGCTGCGCGATCAGGTTCTCGCTTCGCTCGAACCTGCCTTCGGTCGCGATCGCGACGGTTGGGGTCGTTGCGTGGTTGCGGTGCCGGTTGCGGTGCCGGTTGCGGTTGTCGGCTCAGGCTTGAAGGGCTGACAGGACGACGAGGATCAGGGTCACCACGGCGAAGAGGCCGTGGCCGAGGACGATCGGAAGCGGGAAGGAGCGCTCCGGGGCTTCGGCCGCCTGGGCGGAGCCGGGGGCGCCCGCGGCGGTGCGGACGGACGGGGTACGGGTCACCGCGAGCCAGCGGAAGAACATCACGAAGCCGAGCAGAGCCACCGGGAGCAGGAGGCCGAAGGCCGTCCAGGCCAGGGCGGCGGTGTCGGCGAGTGCGTAGATGATCCAGACCACCAGGCCGACGGCGGCGAGCAGGAAGTGGCCGAAGATGACCGGGACGGGGAGGCGGGACGTCCCGCCGCGCACGCCGCCGCGGGCGATCCAGGTGCCGAGCATGTAGAAGCCGCCGACGGCGGTGATCAGCCAGGTGACGAGTGCGGCGATGGTCATGCGTTCTCTCCTTGGGGGGTGCTGGGACGGGATGCGGGCTCGGCTTGGGCGAAACCCTCGGACTGGGTGGTCTCGTCGGCCACGCGGACGCCGTAGCGGTAGGCGAGCTTGCCGCCCAGGAAGCCGGAGACGGTCAGGGCCGCCAGGGCCGCGACCGACAGGGCGATCGGCCCCGGGGCGACGGGGCCGGTGACGTCGCCGAGGCGCCAGCCGAAACCGGCCGCGTAGGCGGCGGTCACGGCCAGGTTCAGGGCCATGTGGACCAGGGCGGTGCGGAAGGCGCGCGTGCCCGGCGGGACGGCGAGCAGGTCGAGGAACCCGGTCGCGGCGGCGGCGAGCGCCCCCGCCACGCCGAGGCCGATGAGCCACAGGGAGCCCTTGGCCAGGAAGTCCGGGTCGTCGACCAGGTGCGAGGCGATGTCGAAGACGAGGGCGGCCACCCACGCGCCGATCGGCACCGTCACGAGGATCGGGTGCAGGGGGTGGCCGTAGCCGCCGGCCAGCGCGCTCACCGGCCGTTTCGACTGCAGCTGCGGATCGTCCATGACGACCTCCTATTTCACCAACAAGTATTGGTGTTATAGCACTCATGAGTCAATGGTGTCGTGGTCGGGCGGGATGTCGTCCGGTTTCGAGCGGTTTTTTGGGCGTTATGGCGATCGCGGGTTAGGGTGGGGGCGTGACTTCGGACTCCGCCGGGCTGGAGGCCGCCGCGATCCTCAGCGACGACCTGCGGCGCCGGATGTACGCGTTCATCCGCGCGGCGAAGGCGCCGGTGACCCGGGACGAGGCGGCGGCGAGCGTCGGCATCTCCCGGAAGCTGGCCGCGTTCCACCTGGACAAGCTCGTCGACGCCGGGCTGCTGTGCGCCCGCTACGCCAACCCGGCGGGCGTCCGGCGGGTGGGCCGGGCGCCGAAGGTGTACGAGCCGTCGGGCGTGGACGTGCGGGTCAGCATCCCGCAGCGCGAGCACGGGCTGCTCGCGAGCATCCTGCTGGACGCCGTCCGCGACCAGGAGCCGGGGGAGAGCGGGAAGGACGCGGCGTTCCGGGCCGCCGGGGAGCGGGGGCGCGCGCTCGGCGCGGCGGAGAGCCGTCCCGTGCGGGGCGGCCGGCTGGGCGCCGAGCGCGCTCTGACGTGCGCGGCCGAGCTCCTGGAGCGGTACGGGTTCGAACCCGAGCGGGACGGCCCGAAGCGGCTGCGGCTGCGCAACTGCCCGTTCCACCCCATGGCCGGGAACGACCCGGGCCTCGTCTGCGGGGTGAACCACGCGTTCCTGTCCGGCGTGGTGGACGGCCTGGGGGCCTCCAGTGTGCGGGCCGACCTCGCCCCGCATTCCGGGTACTGCTGCGTCGAGTTCGGCCCGCGCGACGAGTGATCCGCCCGCTTTAGGGCAGATGGCTCTGGATCCGGGCGATAGATCTTGCTTCTCCCGGTAAGTCACTAAGGAGCGTCGCTGTAGCCGAAGTCGATCGGGCTGGAGGAACGATGAGCCTGCCGCTGCACGAGAGCCGTGTTCTCGCGCTCATCGAGATGGAGCTGTGCCGGGACCGGGAGCTCGCCGCCCGCTTCGCGGTGTTCAACCGCCTGTCGGCGGCCGAGACGCCGCCGCGCCGGGAGCATCTGGAACCGAGCCGGAGGCTGTGCTGGGTCCTGACGGCGGTGCTGATCGTGTCGATCACCGCGCTCGGCGTGATCGCCGCCGTGGCCGGTTAGCGGGCGGGGCCGGTTGGCGGGCGGGGCCGGTTGGCGGGCGGGGCCGGCGGGCCGGTCAGGGGGTCAGCGGTCCGGCTGGTCCTCCAGGGTCTTCAGCTCGGCGCTCAGGCGGTCCAGGATCGGCGCGAGGTCGCGCAGCTCCGCGAGGTGCACCCGGGTCAGCTCGGCGAGGACGCGGTCGGCCGCGGCGGTCAGCCGCACCCGCATCACCCGGTTGTCGTCGGGGTCGCGCTCGCGGCCGACGAGGCCCGCGTTCTCCGCCCGGTTGATCAGCTCGACCGTGCTGTGGTGGCGCAGCAGCAGGTACTCGGCGAGCTCGCCGACCGTGGGCGGACGGGCGGCGCCGTGGCCCTTGACGGCGAGGAGCAGCTGGTGCTGGGCCGGCGTCAGCCCCGCCGCCCGCGCCGCCTCCTCGCTCCAGCGCAGGTAGCGGCGCAGCCCGGTACGGAAGGCGAGCAGGGCGGTGAACTCCTCCTGGCTGAGTTCCTGCACGCGCACTCCCGTCCATGGGCATGGAAATCCGTCCTGTGATGCCTCGATGCTACTTCACCGGCCGTATCCGGGCAGGTGGGACGCCGGACGCGGACCAATGCGCCGTGCCGCGGCCGACCGGGCGGAGTCCCGCGCCGCGCTGCGCTGATCCGTGACGATCACCGCCCGACGAATTAGGGTCTCTGTCACGGATTCCGGGGCTGCTCCCACAACGAGCGCTATGCCCGAATGGGAACTCTGCTGGAGGTTCGGGGATGGGTGTTGTGCGGGCTCTGCTGGCGGTCGTGCTCGCGGCCGGGCTGGTCGCGGCCTGCGGGCAGGGCCGGTCCGGGTCGCTGCTCGGGAAGTCGACGCTGGTGGTGGGTGTGCGGCCGGACCTGCCGAGCCTCGGCCTGCGGCGGTCCGGCGAATTCGTGGGGTTCGACATCGACGTCGCGCGGTATGTGGGGGAGCGGCTCGGGAAGAAGATCCGGTTCATCCCGGTGCTGGCGTCCGAGCGGATCCCGGCGCTGACGTCGGGACGCGCCGACCTCGTCCTCGCGACGCTGTCCGTCACGCCCGAGCGCAAGACGCGGATCGCGTTCGCGGGCCCGTACTACATGTCCTACCAGGACGTCCTCGTGCCGTCGGACCGGCGCGGGATCAAGGGCGTCCGCGACCTGAGCGGACGCCGGTTCTGCGCGGTCGAGGGCGCGGACCCGATCCAGCGGCTGCACGCGCTCAGCGGGATGACGGCCCGGACGGTGCCCGCCCGCGACTACGACGACTGCATGCGCATGATCAAGGCGGGGGAGGTGGACGCCATCACCACCAACGACGTGATCCTGGCCGGGCTCATCCGGCGGGAGGGGCGGGGCTTCCGCCTGATCAACGCCCGGATCAGCGAGCAGAACACCGGCATCGGGCTCCGCCGCGGCGACATCGACGGCTGCGAGGCGCTGAACCGCGTCATCACCCGCATGTACCAGGACGGCACTGCGGAGCGGCTGACGAACAAGTGGTTCGGCGGCACCGGCCTGGACCTGTCGATCACCGAGGTTCCGCAGTTCGAGGGCTGCGTCTAGCCGCCCCCGCCGCGGTCCTGGCCGCCGCCCCGGCCGCCGGTGGTCGCGTCGTCGAGGATGAGGTGCAGTTCCTCGGCGCGGCCGCCGCTGATGCCGCCCTCGCGGGTGCGGGTCGAGATCTTGCGCTGGAGGTAGGCGACGTCGGCGCGGCGGCGGTCGAGCGGGGACCACTGCCGCCGCAGCATGCCCTCGATCACGTTGGTGAGGTCGAGGCCGACGTCGTCGCGGACGTCGCCGTCGGTGACGCCCTGGTAGACCGAGGAGCGGAGCCGCAGCAGCGCGTCGCGGATACGGGTCTCGGGCGGCGCGGGCGTCCCGGGCCGCCGTCCGGTGGGCGATCTCGTGAGCGGCTCCGTGGCCGGTGCGGTGGCGGGCGGGTCCGGTTCGGCGGTCGACGCCGGGGGCGGGGACGCCGCCTGCAGCGGCAGGAGGCGGCCGGGCGAGCCCTCCCGGCTGGAGAGGTTGTCGCCGATCCCCGCGATGAGGGCCGCTGCGGCCGCGATCGTGGCGGCGACGCCCGCGAGCGCGAGCCACGGGACGCGGAGGCCGGTCCGGGACCGGCGGATCTCCTCCCGCCGCCACCGCCCGGGGCCCCCGCCGGCGGCGGGGCATTGGCCGGCGGTGGGGCCTTGGCCGGCGGTCATGCCCGGACGGTCGCGAGGACGCGGTTCAACTCGTCCGCGAGGCCGGGGGTGAGGGCCCGTTCGCGCCGCCGCGTGTCGATCTTGTCGTGCAGCTGCGCGACGCGGCGGCCGACGTCCACGTTCCGGTCGGCGGTGAGGTCGTTCTCCAGGTCGGTGATCACGTTGGTGAGGTCGAGGGCGACGTCGGAGCGGATCTCGCCGGCGGCGTAGCCGCGGCTGACGATCGGCCGCAGCCGGCCGAGCGCACCCCGCACCCGCGTGCCGGCGGGCTCGACGGCGGGCGAGCGCCCCGGCGCCTCGGACGCGGACGGCGCCGCCACACCGCCCGAGACGGGCGGCGAGACGGACACGGGGGTGCGCGGCGCCGAAGCCAGGATCGCAGCGGCCACCGAAACCGGCACCACGACGACCAGAGCGAGCACGGCCGGCCGAACGCGGCGGGCGGCATGCGGCCGCGACGGCGGGCGCTGGGCCTTCGTCGGCCGGGGCGGCGAGTGCGGAGCGCCGAGCCGTCGTGACGGTGGGCGCAGGGTCTTCGTCCGGCGGGGTGGGGCGAGGGGCGCCGGGACGGTGAAGCAGCGGTTCGGCGGGGCGTCGTCGCGGGTGAGGAGGTCGGCGATCTGCCGGGCGGACGGAGGTTCTCGGCTCAGGCAGCGGGCGACGAGCGCCGACAGCTCCTCGGACGCGCCGGGGGCGACGCAGGCGGAGATGAGCGCGCCCAGCGCCCGGATGTCGGCGGTCGCCGCGGGCTCGGTCGCCGGCGTCGCGGCCGCCGACATCCGGGCGCCGCGGACGATCCCGCCGATGCCGGTGTCGACGAGCCTGACCTCGTCCGGGAGCAGCACGACCTTGCCGGGCCCCAGGTCGCCGTGCGTCACCCCGGCCGTGTGCGCGACGTCCAGCGCGGCGGCGACCTGGCCGCACACGTCGGCGGTCTCGTAGGCGGTGAGCGGGCCGCGGCGCAGCCGGTCCGCGAGGGTCGTGCCGTCGAGGAACTCGGTGACCAGGTAGGGCGTGAGCCGCCCGGACGCGTCCCGGGTCTGGTCGCTGTCGAAGATCGTCTCCAGCGCGGGGTGGGACAGCCCGGCGGCTCGGTTGATCCCCCGCTGGAAGGCGGGGTGCGGGCCGGCGTGCGCGGGCGTCAGCAGCTTGACCGCGACGGGGCGGTCGAGCAGCTCGTCCCGGGCGCGCCAGACCTCCATCGTCCCGCCGTCGTCGAGGCGCTCCACGAGCCGGTAGCGCTCGGTCAGCCGCAAGCCCGATTCCACTGGACGTCCACCCTCGCCGTGCTCCGTGCCGGGCGTGGTCCCCGGCGTGTCAGGAGGTACGCGCGGCCCCGCGCACCGGGTTCGACCCGGCGGCGGCGCGCCACGCGGCGAGCAGCTCGCGCAGGCCCTCCTCGTAGCGGGCGACGTTCGCGGTCTTCACCTCCTCGTAGCCGCGGATCATGTCGGGCAGCTCCGCGATCCGCACGGCGAGGTCGTGCCGGCCCGAGGCCGGGTCCGTGCCGAGGCCCGCGACCAGCTCGTTCAGGACGGCGACGTACCCGGTGACGAGGCGGCGCTCGGTGCGGCGCTGCGCGGTGGCGCCGAACGGGTCGAACGGGGTGCCGCGCAGCCGCCGCATGGCGCGCAGCGCGCGGAACGCCGGGCGGGCCGTCCGGCCGAGCGCGACCTTCTTCCCGAGCCCCATCGCCCGCAGCAGCGGCGGGTGCAGCATGTACCGCACGGTGGAGCCGGGCCCGAACTGCTCCTCGACGCGGCGGGCGAGCTCGGGGTCGAGGTGGAGGCGGGCGACCTCGTACTCGTCCTTGTAGGCCATCAGCTTGTAGAGGTTCCGCGCGACGGCGACCGCGAGGCGCTGCCCGCCGGCGCCCGTCTCCCGCTCCGCGCGGGCGACGCGCAGCACCGCGTCCAGGTACCGCTCGGCGAGCGGCAGATCCTGGAAGGCGGCGAGGTCGGGGACGCGGATCCGCAGCACGCGGGCCAGCTCCCCGTCCGCGCCGGACGCCTCGACGAGCCGCGTCGCGGCCGCCGCGGTCGCGTCCAGCGGCCTCGGGGCGGCGGCCGCTGCCGGGGCCGGCTCGGCCGCCCGGCCCGGTTCCAGGACGAGCCGCCGCCCGGCCCGGAACGCCTGCACGTTCGCCGCCACCTGGACGCCGTTCAGCGCCAGCGCCTCCTCGATCGCCTTCGCCGACAGCGGCAGCAGGCCCGCCTGGTAGGCGGCGCCGACCACGACGAAGTTCGCCGTGGTCGTGCTCCCGAACCAGCGCTCGGCGAGCGCGAGCGCGTCGAGCGCGACGAGGCGCTCCGGCCGCGTCCGGTCGGCGATCCGCCGGACGAGCGACGCGCTCGGCGGCAGCGCCGCCGCCGTGTCGGTGATCATCTGCCCGGTGGGGACCTCGCTGGTCGACACGACCGCGGCGGTCCGGCCGGGCGCGCAGCGCCGCAGGTTCGGCTCGGACGTCCCGGCGAGCGCGTCGAACACCAGGTAGGCGTCGGCGCCGCCCGCGCCGACCATGCCGGGGCGGTCCCGCTCGGCGTCCCCGATCCGCAGGTGCGACACGACCGCGCCGGCCTTCTGGCTGAGCCCGGTCTGGTCGAGCGCGCGGGCGTGCCGGCCGTCGACGAGCGCGGCGGTGGCGAGGACCTGGTTGACGGTCACGACGCCGGTGCCGCCGATGCCGACGAGCAGGACGTCCGCCGAGTCGGGACGGGTCTCGGGCTCGGCGAGCTCACCGATCTCGGGCAGCGCCGGCCGCGCCTTCTTCTCGCCCGGGATCACGGTGAGGAACGAGGGGCAGTCGCCGTCCACGCACGAGTAGTCCTTGTTGCAGGACGTCTGGTTGATCTGCGTCTTGCGCCCGAACTCGGTCTCGACCGGCTCGACGCTGAGGCAGTTCGACTTCACGCCGCAGTCGCCGCAGCCCTCGCAGACCGCCTCGTTGATCAGCACGCGGACCTGCGGGTCGGGGGCGAGGCCGCGCTTGCGCTTGCGCCGCGACTCCGCCGCGCACGCCTGGTCGTACAGCAGCACGGTCACGCCGGGGACCTCGCGCAGGTCCCGCTGGACGGCGTCGAGGTCGTCGCGGTGCCGGACGCGGACGCCGGGCGCCCAGTCGGTCCCGCGCGGGTAGCGGGACGGGTCGTCCGCCACCACGGTGATCTTCGCGACGCCCTCGGCGTGCAGCATCCGGGTGATCGCGGCCGGGTCGGAGCCGCCGTCGGCGTCCTGCCCGCCGGTCATCGCGACCGCCGCGTTGTAGAGGATCTTGAAGGTGATGTTCGTGCCGGCGGCGACGGCCTGCCGGACGGCGAGGCTGCCGGAGTGGAAGAACGTCCCGTCGCCGAGGTTCTGGAACATGTGCCCGGTGTCGCTGAACGGCGCCGCGCCGACCCACATGGCGCCCTCGCCGCCCATCTGGGTCGTGCCGATGCTGCGGTCCTGGAAGACCGTCATCACGTGGCAGCCGATGCCGCTCGCCGCGATCGACCCGTCCGGGACGACCGTCGACCGGTTGTGCGGGCAGCCCGAGCAGAAGTACGGGGTGCGGGCGGGCGCCAGCAGGTCGATCTGGGGCTTGCGGGGCGTCAGCGCCGGATCGCGCAGGTCGACGTGCTCCGCGCCGACGCGGTCGGTGAGGAACCGGGCGAGCGCCTTGACGACGCGGTCGGCGTCCAGCCCGCCGTCGGCCGGGACGAGACCGGCACCGCCGGGTCCGTTCTTGCCGTACACGGCGGGACGTTCCGCCTGGTCGTACAGGACGTCCCGGATCTGCGTCTCGATGAACGCGCGCTTCTCCTCCACCACGACGATCTCGCGGAGGCCCTTCGCGAACTCGCGGATCCGGTCCGCGTCCAGCGGATAGATCAGGGCGAGCCGCAGCAGCCGCACACCGCGCCGCGCCAGCGCGTCCTCGTCCAGCCCGAGCCGGTCGAGGGCTTCGCGCAGCTCAAGGTAGGTGCGCCCGGCCGCGACGAGACCGACGGTCGCGTCCGCCGCGCCCTCGATCCGGTCGAGCCCGTTGGCGGCGGCGTACGCCGTCGCCGCCCGCAGCCGGCCTTGCAGGACCTCGGTCTCGATGGCCGTCGTGCCCTTCAGATCGACGCCGGGCTTGCGCGTCGGCTTCCACGGACGCCCCCGCCACGTGAAGTCCGGGATCACCGGGTCGGGCACCGGCTCCGCCGCCACGATCTCGTGCGAGTCGGCGACATCGGTCACGACCTTGAAACCCGTCCAGGCGCCGCTGAACCGGGACATCTCGAACCCGTGCCGTCCCAGCCGCAGCACATCGCCCACCGACGCGGGCACCAGCACCGGCATGAACGCCTCCGCGAGCGCGCCCTCCGTCGCCGACGGCAGCGTGGACGACTTCGCGGACGGGTCATCGCCCACCACCGCGAGCACCCCGCCCCGCGCGGACGTGCCGAGCCAGTTCGCGTGCTTGAACGCGTCCAGCGACCGGTCGACGCCGGGCGCCTTGCCGTACCAGAGCCCGAAGACGCCCTCGTACCGCGGCCCCGGCAGGTGCTCGGCGAGCTGCGACCCGTAGACCGCCGTCGCCGCCAGCTCCTCGTTCACGCCGGGGATGAACCGGATGTCGTTGCTCTCCAGCAGCTCCGCGTCCCGCATCAGCTGCTGGTCGAGCCCGCCGAGCGGCGAGCCCCGGTAGCCGGACACGAACCCGGCCGTCGTCCAGCCGCGCCGGGCGTCCGCCCGCCGCTGGTCGAGCAGCAGCCGGACGAGCGCGTGCACGCCGCCGATGGCGATCCGGCCGCGCTCCAGCTCCAGCCGGTCGCGGAGCGGAGAAGAGGAAACGGTGGTGCTCATGCTTGCATTGAGCCCCTCCAGCTGAGCGGTGTGCAAGATGGTGGGACGATACTTGAGCAGATTGCTCAAATCACGCCGAAATCACTCAACGGAGCTGAGCATTGTGACGAGCGCCACTCTCCTCGACCTGCAGATCCTCCGCCGCCTAGTGGAGCAGCCCCGCATCGGCATCACGGAACTGGCCGCCAAGCTCGGCATCGCCCGCAACACCGCGCACGCGCGGGTGGAGCGGCTCGAACGGGAGGGCGTCATCGGGCACCGCGGCCGGGAGGTCGACCTCGGCGCGATCGGCTTCGAGCTGACCGCGTTCGTCACCCTCGAAGTCGCGCAGGGCCGCCTGCGCGAAGCGGCCGTGGCCCTCTCCGCGATCCCGCGCGTCCTGGAGGTCCTCGGCATCACCGGTCAGGGCGACCTCCTGGTCCGCGCGGTGGCCCCGAACGGCAAGCAGTTGCACGAGGTCATCGACTCGATCCTCGCCTGCCCCGGTGTCCGCCGCAGCACGACGTCGATCGTCCTGACCCACCAGGTCCCGTTCCGCGTCGGCCCCCTCCTGGAGGACGAGGAGCGCCGCGCCCGCCGAGCATGACCAGCGGACTCCCGGGCAGAGCGGCCGTCACGCGCGATGCGGGGCGGTATCGCCGATCCAGCGCAGGGCCTCGCCTTGGAACGGGACCTCGGCGTTGAGCTGGCAGAGAACACCGATGCCGACGCCGAAAGCGCGCTGGGCGTGGACGTACTCGGGCGGGAAGGCCAGGCTGAGGCCGACCGGCATCGAGGCGGTCAGCCCTTCGAGCGTGTCGCGGAGAAAGGCGCCGTCGAAAAGGAACGTCTCGGTTCGCACGGCCGCCCCGGAGCGTTCGAAGAGGGCCGTGAGCCGCTCGCCGTCCGCCTTGACGTTGGGCCGCAGGAAGCCGACGTCGCGCAAGACGGCGACGAGTTCGTCCGGGTCCTCGGCGAGGTGGATCAGCATCCAGGTGTGGAGCGGGCTCAGGGCGCCCGGCTCGTGGCGGTACATCGCGCCGAAGTCGAGCACGCCGAGGCGGCCGTCGTCGAGCAGCCGGAAGTTGCCGGGATGCGGATCGCCGTGCAGCATCCCGGTCCGGGGGACGCCGGAGAACAGCAGCCTGGTCAGCAGCAGCCCGGCCCGGTCGCGCCGCTCCCTGCTCCCGGACGCGATGATCCGCGCCAGCGGGGTCCCGTCCGCCCATTCGGAGACGAGGACCCGGCCCTCCTGGAGCAGCACCCCGGGGACGACGAAGTCGGGATCGTCCCGGAAGCCGGACTTGAACGCGGTCTGCGCCTCGGCCTCCCGCGCGTAGTCGAGTTCCTCGGCGAGGCCGTCCATCAACTCGGTGGCGAGCGCCCGGCCGTCCAGCTCGGGCGCGATCACGGACGTGAGCAGGCGCATGGCGACGATCGTCAGATCCCGGTCGCCGAGGAGCTGCTCCCGGGCGTCGGGATACTGCACCTTGACCGCGACGGGACGGCCGTCCGGCCACACCGCACGGTAAACCTGGCCGAGCGAGGCGACCGCGACCGGCTCCGGATCGAAGGAGGCGAAGAAGTCCGGCCAGCCCGCGCCGAGATCGTCCTGCAGAACCCGCCGCACGCGTCCGGCGTCCTCCGGCCGGGCGGCCTCCTGAAGCCTGGACAGCCGCTCCCGGTAGACTGCGGAGACCGGCGGCGGCAGCACCGCCTCGTACACCGACAGGACCTGGCCGAACTTCATCACCCCGCCCTTGAGCCCGCCGAGGACGTCGAAGAGCTGGTCGGCGGTGCGCTCGTGCAGCTGGAGGGAGGTTTCGTCGGTGAGCCGGCCGAGCGCCCTGAGCCCGCCGGCCACGGCCATCCGCCGCCCGGCCCCGAGCGGGATCGCCGACATCCGCGCCAGCCGCGACAGTGCCTGGATTCGCATGCCGACAGCGTCACCGGCGGGCCCGCCCGAGCACATCGCCCCGCGGTCCCCGGCACGCTGTGCCCGTAGTGGCAGCGGACCTGCGACCACAGACCGATGACGTCCCGGACGGGCGCTCCCTAGGATTTGCGCATGCGATGGACGCCCCCGCCCTGGCCGCTGCTGCGCCTGCTGGCCCTGGTGGGGACGTCCTGGGCACTCCTGGCGATCCTGCTGTCCCCGGCCCGGCCGGAACGAACCGCCCTGATCGCTGGATATGCCGCACTATGGGCCTGGCAGGCGATAAGACCGTGGACCCCACCGCCGACGGCAGTGCCCGTCCTCGCACCCCTGCTCCTTCTCGTCATCGTCGCGGCGCCCTCCGCCGACGACGGCAGCGGGTTCCGTCCGTTCCCCTTCGCCGAGGGAACCTACGCCGACGGGGCGCTGGCGGTGGCGAGCGCGCCCGTCTGGATCCACCTCATCGTGCTGGCCCGTGGCCGCGACCTGACCTGGTCGGTCCCGGCGGCCCTGGCGCTGGCGCCCGCCCGGCACGCACTGTCCGGTGGGCTGCCGCTCTGGCCGACCTGGATCATGTGGGGCGTCGGGTTCATGGTGCTCGGCTCGGCGTTCCGGATCCACGGGATGCTGTACGAGGCGCGGCTGGAACTCGCCCGCGAGGCCGTGGCCGAGGAGCGCAGGAAGATCGCCCGCGACGTCCACGACCTGGTCGGGCACGGTCTGGGCGTGGTCATGCTGAACATCACCGCGGCCCGGCTCGCCACGACCAGAGGCGACGCCGAGACGGCGGCCGGGGCGCTGGCGGAGGCCGAACGGGTCGGCCGGCAGAGCGTCCGGGACGTCCACCGGGGCCTCGTCCTGCTCCGCGACCCGGACGCCGGGCGCACGATCGCCCCCGCCCCGCCGACCGCCGAGGACACCGCCGCCCTGGTCGCGGACCTGCGCGCCGGCGGCCTCCCGGTGGAACTCACCACCAGCGGCGACCTCGGCGCGGTGGATCCCGCGGTCGGGCTCGCCGTCTTCCGGGTCGTCCAGGAGTCCCTGTCCAACACCGCCCGGCACGCCCCCGGCGCCGCCGCGACGGTCACCGTGGCGATCTGCGACGGCGCCGCAACGGTGACCGTGACCGACCGGGGCCCGGCACGCCCCCGCTCCACCGGCGGCTTCGGACTGGTCGGAATGCGCGAACGCGTCACCGCCCTCGGCGGCACCCTGCGCGCGGGCCCCGACGGCACCGGCTGGACGGTCCACGCGACCATGCCCCTCACCGGGACGGCCTCATGATCAGACTGCTGCTCGTGGACGACCAGCAACTCGTCCGCGCGGGCCTGGCCCGCATCTTCGACGGCGACCCGGACCTGGAGATCGTCGGCGAATGCGCCGACGGCGACGAGGTGGAACGCGCGGTGTCGCGCTGCACGCCCGACGTCGTCCTGATGGACATCCGCATGAAGCGCCGAGACGGCGCCGAAGCGACCCGCCTCCTGCGGTCGCGCCCCGGAGCCCCACCGGTGCTCGTCCTGACGATGTTCGACGACCCGGAGGTCGTCGCCGCCGCGCTGGCGGCCGGCGCGGCCGGCTTCGTCCTGAAGGACGCCCCCGGCGAGGAGATCATCCAGGCGACCCGCGCCGTCGCCGCCGGAAAGGGCTGGCTCGACCCGGCCATCACCCCGCACGTCCTGCACGCCTACCGGACGACGGCCGTCCCGCGCACGGCACCGTCCGGCGACCTCTCACTCCGCGAACGCCAGGTACTGACGCTCATCGGCACCGGCGCCACCAACCTGGAGATCGCATCCCGGCTCAACATCGCCGAAGGCACGGTCAAGACCCACATCGGCAGCATCTTCACCAAACTCGCCCTCCGCGACCGAGCCGCCGCCGTCATCTACGCCCTCCACCACGGCCTGACCACCGACGAGCACCCATAACCGACACACACCCCGCCGACCCGGCCGACCGCAGGCACGGCAATGACTCCTCGCCACCGGCCTCTCCCGGCCAGAGGCTGCTGAGCCCGGTGGACTACGAGGAACGACACCGCTCCTCGATCACAACCACCTGACCCATCTCACCCGAGCTGTCCGTGCTACGGGGGGAACCTCAGCCAGCCCGCCCGGTGCCTCGGATGCCGCCGGACCCGGGACGCAACTCGGCGAGGTACCACGCCACACGCTGAGCCAGACACGAGAGAACCCCCGCCGGGCGCAGCCAACGACGTGCGTTGTCGGCCGCACCCGCTGGCGATAGTGGCTCCAAGGGGTCTGGACGCTCCAAGTCGGTTTGCCCTCCCTTCGCCGGTCACCCACGCCAACACCAGGGGTCCGCGGGGTGGGTCCGCCCGGCGCCCTGGACCGCCGTGGCTCGTCGAAGGCGCCCGCGGCCTCGGTGCACCGCTCACGGCACGGCTGGCCGATGACGGCATCGCTGCTCAGACCACCTTCGGACCCACACGTGGCCCGCCTGGACGAGGCCGTCGCCGCACTGCACACCCTGACCGAGCACCGCGAGGACCTGGTGCGCAACTGCGCGGGGGGCACCCTCCGGCAGCCCCGAGCTGTGCGCTGCGCGCGCTGGCGGAGCCCCAGCCGCCGAGATCACCGCGGCGGTCGCCAAGTCCCGCACCCTCCCTGACCGACCCCCACGGCACCGGCGGCTTACCGGCGGTCAAGATTCCCGGTGCGCACAGCGGGCGTCGCCCAGTTCCGACCAGCCGCCACGTTCGCCACCTTTTGCGGCGTGAAACCGCTGCACGCCTCGTCCGGAGCCGTCGAACGGCACCGGGCCGCGGGTCAGCAACCGGGTCTCAACTCCGTCCTGCACAGCCTGGAACGACGACTCAGCGACGTTGTCCAAAACATGATCAGAGACACGGATACCTCGCCCGCACAGCCCCGGACGACGCCGACATTGAACGCGGATGCGGCGGCCGCCGGCGGTGGTCGGCCGGGCGTTGGAGGCGCGGGTGCCTCGTTCGTGTAGTCCTGGACAATGCCGGTATTGGACGAGGATGCGGTGGTCGGCGGTGGTGGTCGGCGGGTCGTCGGAAGGGCGGATGCCTTGTCCGTGCGGTCCTGGACGATGCCGGCACGGGGATGCGGCGGTCGGCGGTGGTGGTCGGCTGGTCGTCGGAGGCGCGGATGCCTCGTTCGTGCGGTCTCGGATGACGCCGATATTGAACGGGGAAGCGGTGGTCGGCGGCGGCGGTCGGCGGTGGTGGTCGGTCGGTTGTCGGAGGCGCGGGTGCCTTGTTCGTACGGTCCTGGACGACGTCGGTATTGGACGTGGCAGTGGCGGGCGGCGGTCGTGGACAGGGGTGGGTGCCCGGCGGCGGGCGGCTGGGTGGGGGCGCTATGCGGCTTCGGAACAGGGGGGTGGTCGTTCGGCCGCTGGGGCCGTCCGGCCGACGGGTCGGATTCCGGGTGGAGGGAGGCGGTAGGTGTAGCTCCCGTCCGCGTCCTTGGCGATGTGGAGGCGGCCTGGACTGCTGTGCTTGTACCGGTTGTGCCAGCCGCAGGTGAGGGCGAGCCTGTCGATGTCGGTGGGGGAGCCGAGCGCCCACCCGTCCACATGGTCGATCTCGCACAGGCCGCCGGGGACGTGGCAGCCATGGACGGCGCACGTGGAGTAGAGGGTTTCCAGGACGCGGCGCTGGGCCGAGGTCGCGAACCGTTCAGTGCGCCCCAGGTAGAGGGGCAGGTTCCCGCGTCCCAGCAGGAGGGGCGAGACTCCGGCGTTGAGGGCGATGCGGCGGGCCTGCTCGGCGGGGATCGGCGTCCCGTCGGGCAGTCGGGCGGGAGCGGTGCCGCCGGTGAGGGTGTCCAGGTCGCAGATGACCGTCACCTTTGTGGCGCGGTGGCCGTTCGACAGAACGCCGGTCAGGGCCGCCGCCGTCCGCTCGGAGAGGTCGCGGCGGTCGTCCGTCCCGGCGGGCTTGGCCAGGGGACCGAGGGTGCCCTCCCACAGGGCGGCGTCTTCGGCGTTCAGCCAGCCCTTGATATAGCGGCCGCCGTCCAGGGAACGGGTGGAGTCGATCCAGGAGCGTCCGTAGCCGTGGCGAGCCTCGTCGGGTGCGTGGTCGGTCCCGTCGCGTTCGGCGATCAGCTCGCTGATCCGGCGGCCGAACGAGGCGACCTTTCCGGCGGAGAACTCCCGGTCGACCATGCCCAGCAGGATTTCCTCGGCGGCCCGGCAGTCTTCACCGTCCAGACGGGTGACCGCGCCCGCGATGGTGGCGGCGTACCCGAGCGAGAGATCACCGGTCGCCCAGCGCCTGGTCACCTCGGGGAGGCGGTCGCGTTGGCGCGCCAGGGTGAGGCGCTCTTTCGCGCGGGAGTCGCGCATCCCCAGGCGGTTGCGCAGCCAGGACTGAGTGGAGGGGAACCCCCACAACTGCACTTCGCGGCTCCGATCCACGACGCCGATGAAATCGGATAGGGCCGCTTCGTGCATATCACTGGCGGCGGCAAGTGACTCGGTGAGTTCCATGCACGCCGCCGGCGACTCCGGCGCTGCGCGAGAAGCGAGTTCGGCGGCGATCACCGAGGCGGCGTTCGCCAATTCTATGGTGGACGCCCCTCCGAGATCGACCGCGATTGAACCCATGAATACATGGTACGCGAACCCGACGACAATATGCACTACTAATAAAAAGAATCATGCTCGAAAACATCAACCCCGAACGGTGCATATTCCCCGAATCGGGCCCATGGTACACCTCGCTCGCCTTCGGCCGTCATGACCACCGGCTTGCGCAGCCGACGGCCTATGTCGGTCAAGAGCCGGCACAGGACGTCCACTCCTTATTGGCCCTGCAGTTCGCGAAGGTCGACATCGAAGTCGATCTCCTCGGCGGACCTCGGACGGAAGATCACCAGCACCCTTGGGACCGGCCAGACCTGCAGGTCAGCCGTCCGGACCAGATCGAACAGCGCCTGCCAGTCCTCCACCGAGGTGCCCGCCGCGGGCACATCCGGCAGAGATTTCGGGAGCGGTGTGGTTTCTGAGTGGAGCGTACTGGCGCGGGGCCTTTTCAGTGGATTAGTCAAGTGTTAGAGTCTCGCGAACTCCTGTGGCTATTTCCAGGTCTTCGCGGGCCTCGATCACCAATGTTCGTACAGGGGCGCTGGACGCTGTGATCTCGACGTCCCCATGGGCGGTCGCGTTTCGGTCGGGGTCGATGGAGACGCCCAAGTAGGAGAGGTCCTCCGCCAGGCGCATGCGGACGGACGGGTCGTGTTCGCCGACACCGCCCGTGAACACCAGGGCGTCCAGGCCGCCGAGGGACGCGGTCATCGCGGCGGCGCAGGCGCGGAGGCGGTGGTGGTAGACGTCGAGGGCGGCGAGGGCGATCACGTCGCGGTCGGCGGCCAGGTCGCGGATGCGGCGCATGTCGCCGGTGCCGGTGAGGCCGCGCAGCCCGGAGTCGCGTTCGAGGGTCCGGTTGACGTCGGCGGGGTCGAGGCCGTGCTTGATCAGCCACAGCGGGATGCCGGGGTCGATGCTGCCCGCCCGGGACGCCATGACCAGCCCTTCGAGGGGGGTGAAGCCCATCGTCGTGTCGATCGAGCGTCCCTCGGCGACGGCGCAGAGGGACGCACCCGAGCCGAGGTGGCAGATGACCGTCCGGGTCGGGACGGTGCCGAGCATCTCGGCCATGCGGCGGGCGGCGTAGGAGAAGGAGAGGCCGTGGAAGCCGTAGCGGCGCAGGCCGAACCGTTCGCGCCATTCGGCGGGGAGCGCGTAGGTCGCGGCGGCCGCCGGCAGTGTCGCATGGAACGCGGTGTCGAAGCAGGCGACGGCCGGGACGCCGGGCAGCGCGGACGTGATCTCCGAGAGCGCGTGCAGTGAGGCGGGCTGGTGCAAGGGTGCCAGGTCGGCGAGTTCGTGGAGGCGTTCGGTGACCGCGGCGTCGATGCGCACGGGGGAGGTGTAGTCGGTACCGCCGTGGACGAAGCGGACGCCGATCGCGTCGGGACGCGGCATGTTGGCCGTCACGTCGGCCATCTCGTGTCCCGCCCCCGACTCCTCCGCCAGAACGCGGTCGTCGGTGTCGAGCAGGCTCACCTTCAAACTGCTAGATCCGGGGTTGACCGTGAGAACTCGCACCAGAACACCCCCTCGCGAGCGTCCCGCCCACCAGCGGTTCCGTCGGTAGCCCGCTGGCTGGCGTCGTGCTCGCCAGGGAGCTCCTCGCGAGCGGCTTGCTCGGCGACGATCCCGTCAGGAGCCGTCCGCTCAGCATCATTCCTTTGCTCGTCAGCGACCTCGCTCGTCAGCGGCCTGATCGGCGGCGCCTCGCTCGTCGGCGCGCCGCTCGGCAGCGGTTCCCTCGTTGCTGAGCCTTTTGTCGGCGAGTTCCTTGCGGGCTGGTTGCTGCTCGCTGGGTCGTTCATCAGTACGGCCATGTCCAGTCGCGGATTTCGGGTGCGTCTTCGCCGTGTTCGCGGGTGTGGGCGCGCATGGCCAGGCGCTGGTCGGACATTCGCTGCCGGATGTGGGCGACGCGTCCGCCGAGGGACGGGACGCGGTCGATGACGTCCATCACCAGGTGGTAGCGGTCCAGGTCGTTCAGCATGACCATGTCGAACGGCGTGGTGGTCGTCCCCTCCTCCTTGTAGCCGCGGACGTGCAGCTGAGCGTGTCCGGCGCGCCGGTACGTGAGCCGGTGGATGAGGTACGGGTAGCCGTGGAAGGCGAAGATGACGGGCTTGTCGGTGGTGAACAGGGCGTCGTAGTCGCGGTCCGCGAGGCCGTGCGGATGCTCGCTGGACGGCTGGAGCCGCATCAGGTCGACCACGTTCACGACCCGGACGCGCAGTTCGGGGAACAGCCGCCGCAGCAGGTCCACCGCGGCGAGCGTCTCCAGCGTGGGGATGTCGCCCGCGCAGGCCAGCACGACGTCGGGGTCCTCGCCGCCGTCGGTCGACGCCCACTCCCAGATGCCGATGCCGCGCGTGCAGTGCGCGATCGCCGCGTCCATCGGCAGCCAGTTCAAGGCGGGCTGCTTCCCGGCGACGATCACGTTGACGTAGTCGCGGGACCGCAGGCAATGGTCGCCGACGGACAGCAGCGTGTTCGCGTCCGGCGGCAGGTACACCCGGACGATCTCCGGCTTCTTGTTCAGGACGACGTCGAGGAAGCCGGGGTCCTGGTGGGTGAAGCCGTTGTGGTCCTGGCGCCACACGTGCGACGACAGCAGGTAGTTCAGCGACGCGATGGGCCGCCGCCACGGCAGGTGCCGGGTCACCTTCAGCCATTTCGCGTGCTGGTTGAACATGGCGTCGACGATGTGCACGAACGCCTCGTAGCTGTTGAACAGCCCGTGCCGTCCGGTGAGGAGGTAGCCCTCCAGCCAGCCTTGGCACAGGTGCTCGCTCAGCACCTCCATCACCTGCCCGGACGGCGCCTGGTGCTCGTCCGTCGGGAGGATCTCGCCTTCGAAGACGCGCTCGGTCGCCTGGAACACGTCCCCGAGCCGGTTGGACGCCGTCTCGTCCGCGCCCATGATGCGGAAGTTGGACGGGTTGGCCTTCACGACATCGCGCAGGAACGAACCCAGGGTCCGGGTGGGTTCGGTGAGCGTCGTGCCGGGTTTGTCGACGGGCACGGCATAGTTCCGGAAATCGGGGAGCGCGAGCGGCTTCAGCAGCAGTCCGCCGTTCGCGTGCGGGTTGGCGCTCATGCGCCGCTCGCCGTCCGGTGCGAGCGCCCGCAGCGCCTCGACAGGCCGGCCGTCGGCGTCGAACAACTCCTCCGGACGGTAGGAGAGCAGCCATTCCTCCAGCTGCGCGAGATGCCCGGGGTTGTCGCACACGCCCGCCAGCGGGACCTGATGGGAGCGCCACGTGTTCTCGACCGGCAGCCCGTCCACCTCCTTCGGGCCCGTCCAGCCCTTCGGCGACCGCAGGACGATCATCGGCCAGCGCCGCCGTTCGGATGTCCGCCCCGCTCTCGCGTCCCGCTGGATCCCGGCGATCTCGTCCAGGGCCTGTCCAAGCGCGACGGCCATCTTCCGATGCATGGACGCGGGCTCGTCCCCGCTCACCATGAACGGCCGGTACCCGTACCCGTCCAGCAGCTGGACAAGTTCCTCCTCCGGGATCCGCGCCAGGACCGCCGGGTTCGCGATCTTGTAGCCGTTGAGGTGCAGGATCGGCAGGACGGCGCCGTCCTTCACCGGGTCGAGGAACTTGTTCGAATGCCAGCTCGCCGCGAGCGGCCCGGTCTCCGCCTCGCCGTCGCCGATGATGCACGCGACGACGAGGTCCGGGTTGTCGAACGCCGCTCCGAACGCGTGCGCCAGTGAATACCCCAGTTCGCCGCCCTCGTGGATGGAACCCGGCGTCTCCGGCGCCACATGGGACGGGATGCCGCCGGGGAAGGAGAACTGGCGGAACAGCCGCCGCATGCCCTCGGCGTCCTGTGAGACGTGCGGATACACCTCGCTGTAGGTGCCCTCCAGCCACGCGTTCGCGACCGCCGCCGGACCCCCGTGCCCCGGCCCCATGATGTAGATCATGTCGAGGTCGCGCGCCTTGATCGCCCGGTTCAGGTGCGCGTAGCAGAAGTTCAGGCCGGGCGAGGTGCCCCAGTGCCCGAGCAGCCGCGGCTTGATGTCCCGGCGTCCGAGCGGCTCGCGCAGCAGCGGGTTCGCGAGCAGGTAGATCTGCCCCACGGACAGGTAGTTGGCCGCCCTCCAGTAGGCATCGATCGCCCGCACCTCGTCGTCGGACATCATGGGCTCGGCCATGGCGCGTCCCTCCGCTGTCGGTCCCGCCTCAGGGAGATCACGTCCCCACCATCGGCGCGGTCAACCGTTACGCGGAGCCCATCACACGGCCCGGAACGCCCCCAGGGCCCAAAGTCCCCGGACTCCGAATGCCCCGCCCCCAGCCCGCCCCAGCCCGCCTCCGGGCCTCAGAACCTTCCGGCCTCCGGCTTCAGAGCCTCCGGCCGGGCCTCGACCTCGGAGTGCCCTGGCCTCGGAGCCTCCGGGCCGGGGCGCGTTCGGCGCCCGGCACCGGAGGCGCCGAGACAACAGGGTGGACGCCACCGGTTACAGAGGCGGTTCCCGGGCGCGGGCTCCGCCTCGCCCCCCAGCGAACCGGCGAGGGCGTCTCCTCTGGGCGTGTTGAAGCCTGCCGCCTACTCGCGCGTAGGTTCACCGTGATGGGCGTGTACTCGTCCGACGGTAGGACGGCTGCGACGAATGGCTCACGCAGAGCGATGGATTGACGACGGAAAGCCACGAACTGGGCGCCCGGCTTGTCCCGCGCGGGGGCCGGTGTGCTAGGTAGAGCTGGACGGCTGATCAGGTAGGAGGCGGTATGGGCGGGTTCTTCACCGGACGGACGCTGGCGGACCTCGGACGGGCCCTGCGCTCCGGCGAGGAGACGGCGCAGGATCTGGTCGCACGCGTACTGGAGTCGGTCGACCCGGAACTGAACGCCTTCGTGGACCTCGACCCGGAGCTCGCCCGGGAGAACGCCCGGTGGGCGGACAAGGAGCGGGCGCGCGGCGTCGACCTGGGCCCGCTGCACGGCATCCCCGTCGCGGTGAAGGACATCATCGATGTCGCCGGCTTCCGAACCGGCATGGGGTCGGCGCACTTCGACGGGCACAGGGCCGAGGAGGACGCGGCGTGCGTGCGGAGCCTGCGGCACGCCGGCGCGGTGATCGTCGGCAAGACCGGGACGCAGGAGTTCGCGTTCGGTGCCACCGGCGACGTGTCGGCGAGCGGGCCGGTCCGCAACCCGCACGGCCGGTCGCGCATGTCGGGCGGTTCCAGCAGCGGCAGCGCGGTCGCGGTCGCCGCCGGCATGGTGCCGCTGGCCCTCGGCACCGACACCGGCGGGTCGGTGCGCATCCCGTCCGCGTTCTGCGGGGTGGCCGGGTTCAAGCCGGCGCACGGCGCCGTCCCCGCCGACGGCGTTTTCCCGCTGTCGCGCTCGCTGGACCATGTGGGCGTCCTCGCCGGCACCGCCGCCGACTGCCTGACCGCCTACCGCACGCTGACCACCCTGGCCGAGGCCGGGCCGTCCGAGGGCACGCCGTCCGAGAGCAGGCTGCGCGGCCGGGCCGCCTGGATCGAGCCGCCCGCCGCCGACCCGGAGGTGGTGCGGACGGTCCGGGCCCTGTTCCCGGACGCGCCGGCCGAGCCGCTCGACTTCGCCGGTCTGCGCGAGGTGTTCCTCGCCATCGAGTTCAGCGAGGCGTACGACGTCCACGCCGAACGGATCGCCGACGCGCCCGACCGGTACCTGCCGGCCACGCTCGGACGACTGGAGGAGTCGGGCCGCATGCCGGGGTGGCGGCTCGTCCGGGCGCTGCGCGAACGGGAGCGGTACGCCCGCGAGATCGCCCGGCTGCTGGACCGCTACGACTACCTGGCGATGCCCACGATGCCGATCACCGCACCGGAGATCGGCGCCACGGAGAACGAGTTCGGGCCGCTGACCGCGCTGCTGGTCAGCCTGACCTCGCCCTGGAACGTGCTCGGGCTCCCCGCGCTGAGCGTCCCCGCCGGAACGGTCGGCGGCCTGCCCGTCGCCGCGCAACTCGTCACCCGACGCGGCGCGGAGACCTTCCTCTTCGACGCCGCCGAACGCCTCTCATAAGGAAGGCCGCGCCGTGAAGCACGCCGCGCCGTGAAGGACGGGCTGCCGTGGAGGACGCCGTGTGGTGAGGGACGGCGTGTCGTGAGACGGTTTGTGGCCTTAGAGGTAGAGGCCGAAGAACTCCTCAGGGTGTTCCAGTAGTGGTGGCAAGTCGTCGGAGGTGATCGTCACCAGTTCCTCCCGCGTGGGCGCCACCGCCGATTCCGCGCGCGGCCCCGTCTTGGCCTGCCCTGGCTTGCCCGATGCGGCCTTGCCCGGCGCGCCGGCCTTGCCCGGTGCGGTCTTCGGCTGACCGTCGGCCTTGGCCTGCTCCCGCTGCGCGATGACGGCGGCGGACGCGACCCGGTCCGCCTGGTTGGCGACGGCGACGTCCAGCATGTTGCGCATCAGTCGGCCGTTGCCGAAGGACGGTCCGCGGGGCGCGCGGCGCAGCATCGTCGCGAGCACGTCGTCGGTGCCGGGCGCGAGTTCGAACCCGTCCGCGGCGGCGAGCTGGCCGAACACGGTGATCAGCTCGTCGTCGGTGTAGTCGGGGAAGTGGATCTGCTTGGGGAACCGGGAGTCCAGGCCGGGGTTGGCGGCGAGGAACTCGGCCATCTCCTGCTCGTAGCCGGCGACGACCACCACGAGGTCGTCGCGGTGGTCCTCCATCAGCTTGACCAGTTCGGCGATCGCCTCGTGCCCGTAGTCGCCCTTCAGCGGCGACTGCGTCAGCGTGTACGCCTCGTCGATGAACAGGACGCCGCCGATCGCCCGCTCCACCAGCCGGCGGGTGCGGGGCGCGGTCTGCCCGATGTACTCGCCGACGAGGTGGGCGCGGGACGCCTCGACCAGGTGCCCGGACGACAGCACGCCGAGCCGCTTGTAGATCCGGCCGAGCAGCCGCGCGACCATCGTCTTGCCGGTGCCGGGGTTGCCGGTGAACACCATGTGCCGGGTCGGCGGGGTGATCTTCAGCCCGTTCTCGCTGCGCAGCCGCGCCGCGTGCGTCCCGGCGACGAGCAGCGCGATCTCGTGCTTGACGGTCTCCAGGCCGGTCAGCTCGCGCAGTTCCGCCAGCGGGTTCCCGGTCGCCCGGGAGACGTCCAGGGTGTCGGGGATGTCCTGCTTGCGGACGAGGAGGTCGATCTCCGGCGGCCCGTCCTCCGGAGCGCCGCCCGAGGCCGTGAGCCGCGCCCGTGCCGCGGCGGTGACCTGGTCCGCCAGGTACGGGGCGAGCCGCGCGTTGCGGAGCGTCTGCGTCGGCGGAGTCACCGCCAGCAGCGCGCCCGCCGCCGCGACCGCCTGGCGGGTGCCGCGCGCGCCGTGGGCGGCCAGCGCCCGGCGGAACAGCTCGGCGTGCCCGTCCGCGGTGAACGGCCGGGTCCGCGCGATCCGGAACAGCTGCGGCAGGACGGGGTTGATCTCCCGGATCCGCTCCTCCCCGCCCGTGTCGCACAGCGCCACCAGGTTCAGGTCGGGGTGGACGGCGAGGAGCCGGTGCAGTTCGGCGGCGAGCGCCTCCCCGTTGCCGGGGTCGGTGACGATCCCGTCCAGGCCCTCGATGACGAGCAGCCGGTCGCCGGCGCAGTCGCGGGCGTCGGCGTGCAGCCGGGCGACGGCGTCCGGCAGCCGCTGCCCGGTGTAGAGGTTGTCGGTGACCCAGTGCGGGTCGCGGCCGAACGCGAGCGCCTTCCCGAGCTCCTGCGCCGCGTCGCGCTTGCCGGTGCCGTCCGGCCCGGCCAGCAGCAGCCGGACCGGCTCCCCGCCGCCGGTCAGCTCCGCCAGCACCGCGGCGACCTCCGGCTGCCCGACCAGCGCGCTCGCGAGCTCCGGCCGGACGGCCCGCCCGGCCGTTCCGCCCGCCCCGGCGGATCCGTCCGCGCCGTCCGCCGCGGGCGCCCGGTGCAGCGTCTCGGTCAGCGGGTTCACGACGCGGCGGCGCGGCGCGTACAGGCGCCGCAGGTCGGTCTGGAACTGGCCGACCGGGATCCACTCCGCCTTCGGGAACCACGGGTCGCCCGGCAGCCCCTGCACGGTCGCGATGAACCGCATCGCCATGTCGAGCCAGCCCCGGCACGCGTCCGCCGCCCCCGCGACCAGCGCCCGGACCAGCCACGCCCGCGTCCGCTCCTGCCAGGCGCCGGCCTTGAACCCGCGGCGCTCGGCCGCGAACCGCTGCTGCAGCTCGCCGTAGCGGTCCTCGCCGAGCGCGACCGCCAGCTCCGCCGGGACGTGCTCCATGCTGCCCTGCAGCAGCAGCTGGATCAGGTGGGCCTCGACGGTCTCCTCGCGCGGCGCCACGTCCGTCAGGTGCTCGTAGGCCGCGAGCAGCCCGGCGCACACCCACTCCAGGTAGCCGACCGGGCCGAGCAGCTCCGGCACCGCCGCGACGATGTCGTCGCCGGCGTGCGCGTGCCAGTGCTCGCGCAGCTCCGCCTTCGGCAGGCCGATCTCGCACTCCGGCGGATCGTCGTAGAGCCGCAGCAGCGCCTTGCGGCGCTCCTCCAGCGGCTCGATGCCCTCCAGTGCCGCCAGGCAGTCGCGGGCCAGCTCGATCGCGAGGCCCCGGTCGGGTGCCTCGATCAGCCAGTCCACCGGCGGCCGCCACCGGCCGCCCGGGGCGTCCCAGCGGGTCATCCGGGTGCTGAGCGGCCCCGGATTGACCAGGTGCCGGTGCAGCAGCCGCTCCGGCAGCTGCGACCACGAGCCCGCCTTGATCGCCCCGCCGCCGGGCAGGAACGCCAGCATGCCGAAGATCTCCGCGGTGACGAGCGACGCCGGCAGCGTCAGCAGCTTGTGCTCGTCGGTGGTCAGCTCCGCGGCCCGCGGATCGGCCGCCAGCCCGTCGATCCGCGCCGCGATCTCCTCGAACAGCCCGTCCGGGACACGCCACGGGCCGTGCGAGTAGACGTCGAGCACCGGCTCGTCGGTGAGCAGTAGCCCCAGATGGTCCGGCAGCCGCAAAGAACACCCCTCAAGAACGGTTAAAGCAGGGGTACAGCCTATGTTTTCCGGGGGACTGCTGCCGTCTCGCCCTCGCGATCCGCGGCACCGGATGCGACACTTCTTCGCGTTCCTCTCCGCGGTGCTCACGCGTGCCGGAGGGACTCCACGGCCAGCCGGGCCGCCGTGCCGATGACGGCGTCGGCCCGCGGCAGGACGGCGACCGGCAGCGTCGACCGGGTGAACACCGCCACGGCGTAGCGGGC
This sequence comes from Spirillospora sp. NPDC047418, assembly GCF_040643275.1. Lineage (NCBI taxonomy): Bacteria > Bacillati > Actinomycetota > Actinomycetes > Streptosporangiales > Thermomonosporaceae > Spirillospora > Spirillospora sp. NPDC047418. The sequence continues at coordinate 8,289 of NZ_JBEYTW010000092.1, read as the reverse complement.
GCCGTCGGGGTACTCGACCGCGCCGACCTCGTTCCGGACGGTCGGCAGCGTGCCGGTCTTGCCGCTGACCACGACGTCGTCGTAGGGGAAGCCGGACGACAGCCGGTGCGGCCACACCTGCAGGCCGAGCAGCCGCCGCATCGCCGCGCAGTGCTCCGGCGGCGCGGCCTCGTCCCGCCAGATCATCGCCAGCAGGCGGGTCATGTCGCGCGGCGTGCTGCGGCTGGTGCGGGCCGGGTCGAGGGCGCGCAGCCGGCCGAGGACGCCGGGCTCGTCCAGCCGCGCCCACACGTCCGCGAAGGTGGCCGCGCCCGCGTCCGCGAGCAGGGATTCGTGCAGTTCGCGGCCGCTGACCTCGACGGCCGTCCCGCGCAGCCCGAGGTCGGCGGCCGCCGCGTTCACGGCGTCCCGGCCGACCCGGTCGAGGACGGCGTCGGCGGCGGCGTTGTCGCTCACCGTGATCATCAGGCAGGTGAGGTCGCGCAGCGACATGCGCACCTCGTCCAGCAGCGCGGACACCCCGGTCGGCCCGGCGGTGCGGTCGCCCGGCGCCAGCGTGACCTGCTCGGCCGGGTCGAGCAGCCCGGCGGCGGCCCGCCGGTGGAACGCGACCAGCAGCGGCACCTTGAACACCGACGCGAGCACCACCGGCTCGCCCGCGCGGACGGCGACCTCCCGCCCGGTGTCCATGTCGGCGACGTGCAGGAACCCCGTCACCCCGGCCGCCCGGAACTCCGCCTCGATCCGCCCCGTGACCCCCCGCCCCGCGTCGCCCGTGCCCGTGTCGCTCAGGCCCGTGCCACGCGAGAACCCGGCGTCCCGGTTCGCGTCGCTCATGCCAGTCTCCGGTGGGGGGCCGACCCCCCACACCCCCCGGTTCGCTTCGCTCATGCCAGGAATCCCGAGGACGGGCGCGGGACGACGCGGCGCGCGGGGGCGGGGTCCAGCGGCTCCATGCCGGCCTCGCGGCGCAGCACCGCGGTCGCGACGGCGGTGAAGTCGGCGATCGCGCGGGCGTGGCCGGGGTCGCGGGTCCGCCGCCACGCGCACGACGCCCGCCCGGCCAGCGGCTCGCCCACCAGTGGCCGCCACGTCGTGCCGGGCGCGTCCGCGGTGCGCGGGACCAGCGCCACCGCCGTCCCCGCGAGGACGAGCCCGAGCGCGAACTCCGGGTGCCGCACCTCGTGGACGGCGGCGGGCGCGTACCCGTGGCGGCGGCAGGAGGCGAGCAGGTCGTCGTGGGCCCCGGGCGCCTCCTCGCGCGGGGGCGTGACCAGGTCGCGGCCGGTGAGGTCGGCGAGGTGCACCTCGGGGGACGCGGCGAGGTCCGCGCCGGCGGGCAGCAGCACGCCGAGCCGCCGGCCGAGCATCGGGCCGAGCTCCAGGCCGCGCGCGTCGCACGGGTGCCGCACCACCCCGGCGTCCAGGGTGCCCTCGGCGAGCGCCCGGAGCTGCTCGGCCGTGCCCGTCTCGCGCAGGTCCAGCCGCAGGTCGGGGCGGCGCTCGCGGAACGCGGCGATCAGCGCGGCGACGACCCGGCCGCCGAGGTCGCTCGGCAGGCCCGCGCGCACCGTGCCGTCCGCGCCGAGCCGGGCCCGCTCGGCGAGGGAGTAGACGCGTTCCACGCGGGCGAGGATGTCACGGGCCTCGTCCAGCAGCAGCCGTCCCGGCGCGGTCAGCTCCACCTTCCGGCTGGACCGGTCGAACAGCCGCACGCCGAGCTCCCGCTCCAGCCGCTGGATCCGCTGGCTCAGCGGCGGCTGGGCCATGCCGAGCCGCTCCGCCGCGTGGCCGAAGTGCAGTTCCTCGGCCACCACGACGAAGCACCGCAGATGCCCCACGAGGTTCACGACCAGCGATGATACCGATTCGGATATACCTGTGACATTAATATCAATCTTGGACTTTCCGGGCGGCGCCTGATGTCCTTGTGCCTCCATCTCAGGGGGAAGGGAGTTCGACGATGCGCCGATCCCGTGTGCTGACCGTCGCCGCGGTCGCGGTGGCGGTACTGATCGTGGGGGCGGGAACGGTGTGGTTCCTGCGCGACGGAGAGGATCCGAAGGACGCCGCGCGGCAGTACCTGGCGGCCTGGAGCGGCGGCGACCTCGCCGCGATGAAGCTGCTCACCGACCGTCCGCCCGCCGACTTCGACCAGCGGTTCAGCAAGATGCGCGAGGAGCTGGGCGTCACCGCCCAGCGCTACACGGTCGCCTCGGTGGGGGATCCGGACGGCGACAAGGCCGGCGGGTCCTACAGCGCCGAGCTGACGCTCGCCGGTGACCGGAAGTGGACGTACGAGGGGCAGCTCCCGCTCGTCAAGCGGGACGGCACGTGGCTCGTCCGCTGGTCGCCGCAGGTGATGTACCCGGCGCTGGAGGAGGGGCAGCGGCTCCGCGCCGCCCGCGCCTGGCCCGACCGGGCGTCCGTGCTGGCGGCGGACGGCAGCGACCTGAGCGGCTCGGAGTCGGGTTCCGCGCGGCAGCTCGCCGGGCCGGTCGGCGCCGCGTCCGACGAGGCGGCCAAGAGGCTCGGCGCCCCGTACCGCAAGGGCGACCTGGTCGGCGCGGACGGCCTGCAGCGGCAGTACGAGCGCCGCCTCGCCGGCACGCCCGCCCTCACCGTCCAGATCGTGGACGCCGAGAACAACCCGGTCAAGACGCTCAAGCGGTTCGGCGGCACGGACGGGGAGCCGCTGAAGACGACGCTCGACCCGAAGGTGCAGGCCGCCGCGGGCAACGCCCTCGCGAGTGTGGACAAGCCCGCGTCGATGGTGGCGCTGCGCCCGTCCACCGGCGAGATCCTCGCGGTCGCGAACAAGCCCGGCGGCTACAACCGGGCGCTGATGGGCCAGTACCCGCCCGGCTCCACGTTCAAGGTCGTCACCGCCGCCGCCCTCGTCGCGGACGGCATGTCGCCGGCCACGAAGGTCGGCTGCCCCGCCACCACCACGGTCAACGGCCGGTCGTTCCACAACTACCAGCACGAGGACTTCGGGACGATCCCGTTCCGCGAGGCGTTCGCGCACTCCTGCAACACCACGTTCGCGCGCCTCGCCGTGGACAAGCTGGGCGAGGAGCGGCTCGCGCAGGTCGCGGCGCAGTTCGGGTTCAACGTCCCGATCATCGCCGGGCTCCCCGCCGTCCGGGCCGCGTTCCCCGCCAACAAGGACGACACCGCGTTCGCGTCCGCGTCCTTCGGCCAGGGCAAGGTGCTGACCAGCCCGCTCAACATGGCGGGCGTCGCCGCCGCGGCGGCCGACGGGACCTGGCGGTCGCCCCGCCTGGTCGACGCCGCCGTCGCCGCGCAGGCCGCCGACGCCAAGGGCCGCAAGCCGGAGGCGCCGAAGAAGCTGGAGCCCGCCGTCGAGAAGGCCCTGCACGCGCTGATGCCCGCCGTGGTCAGCGAGGGCACCGCGTCCGGCGTCGGCTTCCCGGCCGGCACCGCCGGCAAGACGGGCACCGCCGAGTTCGGCTCGGGCGAGAACCCGCCCACCCACGCCTGGTTCATCGGCTACCGCAAGGACGTCGCCTTCGCCGTGATCGTCGAGGGCGGCGGCACCGGCGCCGAGGCCGCCGCGCCCATCGCCGCGAAGTTCCTCAAGGGGCTGTGAGCAGGATGCCGGAACGGCTGTGCCGCCGTGGCCGCCGTCCGAGGAGGGCGGCCACGGCGTCGCGGCGGGGAGCAGGGTGTCAGCCGGCGGGGCGCAGGGCGCGGGCGAGGACGCCGGCGGTGCGGGCGATGGCCGTGTCGTCGGCCTCCGCGTCCGGGGTCCGCTTGTTGGTCGTGATCACGATGATGAGCGGCGCGCCGGCCTTCGGGTAGGCGATCGCGATGTCGTTGGCGGTCCCGTAGGTGCCGCCGGTGCCCGTCTTGTCGCCGACCGTCCAGCTCTTCGGCAGCCCGGCGCGGATGCGCTTGTCACCGGTCACGGTGGCCTTCATCCAGCCGACGAGGCGCTCCCGGTCGGCCGGGACGAGCGCGTTCCCGGCGGTGAGGGCGCGCAGGTCGTTCGCCCACGGGCGCGGCGCGGTCGTGTCGCGCCGCTCGCCCGGCCTCCAGTCGTTGAGGGCGGTCTCCCAGCGGTCGCTGCGGCTGACCCGGTCGCCGAGGGAGCGGAGGAAGGCGGTGAGGCCGACGGGGCCGCCGATCTGCCTCAGCACGAGGTTGCCGGCGGTGTTGTCGCTCTCGGTGATCGCGGCATGGCACAGGTCCGCGACCGTCATGCCGGTCGCGACGTGCTTCTCGGTCACGGGGGAGTAGTCGACGAGGTCGGCCTCGGTGTAGTGGACGACCTTGTCGAGGAGCCCGGGGGCGCTCTGCCGCGCCTTCCGCAGGACCGCGCCGCACGCCATCGCCTTGAACGTGGACGCGAACGGGAACGTCTCGTCCGCCCGGTGGGAGACGGTGCGGCCGGTGCCGGTGTCGATCGCGAAGGCGCCGATGCGCGCCTGGCGGGTCTTTTCGAGGCGCGTCAGCTGCTTCGTCACGTCGGCCTGCGCCGCCGCGTTCTGCGGAGCCGTGCCCTGGGACGCGGTGCCCTGGGACGCCGTGAGCGGGGACGTGTTGCTCTGCGGCGCCGCGGTCCTGGCGTCCGGGCCGGTTCCCGCACCGCAGGCGGCGACGGCGGAGAAGGCGGAGACGGCCAGGGCGGCGGCGAGCGTCCGGACGGCGGGAGCGTGTTTCGTCATGCCGGTGAGCAGACCAGAGCCGCGGCGGCGAAGTCCAATATTGATATGGGTTCCCGAACGATATGCGCCCCCATATGAGTGCGCCGTGACCTGCCCTTACCCGCGGGTCACAGCCAGTCGCGGACCTTGAAGATCACATAGAGTGCGCTGCTGCAGAGGACGATGATGACCGCGGCGGCGATGAAGCCGTCGTGCCGGGAGAAGCCGGGATAGGGCACGTTCATCCCGTAGAACCCGGTGACGGCGGTCGGCACCGCGATGATCGCCGCCCAGCTCGTGACCTTCTTCATCACCTCGTTCATCCGGTTGCTCTGCAGCGCCAGCCGCGTGTCGAGCAGGTCGGCGACGAGGTCGCGCAGCGCGTCCGTCCACTCGCCGACGCGCAGCGTGTGGTCGTAGACGTCCTGGAAGTAGGGGACCAGCGGCGCCGGGACGAGCCCGAGGTCGCGGCGCAGCAGCGTGTTGAGCACCTCCCGCATCGGCAGCGCGACCCGCCGCATCTTGGCGAGGTTCTTGCGCAGCCGGTAGCTGCGCCGCTGGATCTCCTTCACCGGGAACTCGTCGCCGAACACCAGGTCCTCGACCGCGTCGGCCTCGTCGTCCAGGGCCTGCACGGCCGCGAGCTGCAGGTCGATGACGAAGTCCAGCATCCCGTAGAGCAGGAACGCGGCGGTCGGCTCGGCGAGGCCGGCGTCCGGGCTCTGATCCCAGCGTCCGATCAAGGAGTCGATGTCGATGCCGCCGTCCTGCCGGACGGTGACGAGGGCGCGCTCGGCGATGAACGCCGAAAGTTCGTGCAGCGACAGTTCCCCGCCGTCCACGTGCGGGACGTAGACGTTGAGGAACGCGTACCCGTGGTAGCGGTCGAGCTTCGCCCGCTCGTGGCGGGACACCGCGTCCTCCACGGCGACGGGGTCGAGGCCGAGCTCGTCGCTGACGACGTGCAGGTCCTCGTGGCGCGGCGCGGTCAGGTCGAGCCAGACGACGGTGTCCGCGCGCTCCAGGTGGTCGCTGATCTCGGGCACGGGGAACCCCTCCGCGACGACCCTCCCGTTGCGCCAGGCCCGCGTCCGGGGCGGCGCCGTGCCGAGTCGGTTCTCCGGATGCCCCGTGATATCGCACTCGGACGGATGGGATCCCATGCGACCCTTATACCCGCCTTCGCGGGGGCGGGGCGGTGGAGTCGCGCACGATGAGCTCCCCGGGCAGCACGCGCGGCGCGGGCCGGCCGCCGGCGAGCCGGTCCAGCAGCGCGGTCATGCCCTGCGCGCCGAGTTCCTCGGCGGGCAGCCGGACCGTCGTCAGCTCCGGCTCCAGCGCGGTGGCGAGCAGCACGTCGTCGAACCCGGTGACCGACAGCTCGGCCGGGACGTCCAGGCCGAGCGCCCGCGCCGCCTTGTAGGCGCCCGCCGCGATCAGGTCGTCGTCGCACACCAGGACCGTCGGCGGGCGGGGCGCCGACAGCAGCCGCACCGCGGCGTCCTTCGCGGACGCGACGTCGATCGCGCAGGAGTCGCGGGCCAGGACGCCGCCGGGCAGATCCGCGACGGCGGCGGCGAGGGCCGCGGCGCGGGCGCGGAACGTCCACTGGTCGACGGCGGCGGCCACATGCCCGAACCGGCGGTGGCCGAGGCCGGCGAGGTGCCGGGCGATCGCCCGCATGCCGTCCGCGACGCCGAAGTCGACGGTCGGGACGTCGCCGTCCGGGCCGCTGTCGAGCATCACGGCGGGCGTGCCGCGGAACCGGGCGAGCGCGTCCGGGGCCAGCGAGGACGCGAGGATCCCGTCGATGGCCTCGGCCGACCCGAACGGGCCGCCGGCGGGCCCCTCCGCGTCGTCCGGCCAGGTGGAGACGACGACGCCGAAGCCGTGCCGGGACGCGACCCGCGCCGCGCCCGTGTAGACGGGGCCGAAGAACGGCGCGGTCAGGGTCGGGACCATCAGCAGGACGGTCCGGGTGGTGCCGAGCCGCAGGTTGCGGGCGGCCCGGTTGGGCCGGTAGCCGAGCCGCTCGGCCGCGTCCCGCACGCTCCGCGCCGTCACGGGGGAGACGCGCCCGCTCCACTTCCCGCCGAGGACGAGGGACACCGTGGACTGCGAGACCCCCGCCTCATGGGCCACGTCCTTGCTGGTGGGACGGCCGATCGCCGGCATCGGCACCTCCCTGGGCGGACATCGCGACGAAAACAGACTAGAGCGGAAGGCCCCGGAAGTGGTACGTATGACCAGTCGAGTACTACGTATGACGGGAATCTTCGGGGGCCATCGGATGCGCGGCTATGTCGTCTTCCTGCGGAGGCCGCACGCGGCGCGGCTGCTCGGCGGCACGCTGCTCGGCCGGCTGCCCAACGGGATGGGCATGCTCGCCGTCGTCCTGCACGTCCGCGCCGACGACGGCGGCTACCCGCTCGCCGGGGCGCTCGCGGCGCTCCTCGGCCTCGCCACCGCCGCCGGGCAGCCCGTCCTCGGCCGCGTCATGGACCGCTACGGCCAACCGCCGGTCCTGCTGCCCGCCGCCTGCGCCGCCGCCGCGGGCTTCGCACTGCTCGCCGCCGCCGGCGCCCGCCCGCTGCCGGTGGCCGTCGCCGCCGTGGTCCTCGCCGGGTTCGCGACCCCGCCGCTGGAGGCGGGGCTGCGCGCGCTCTGGCCGGACGTCCTGGACGGCCAGGAGCAGGTCGACGCCGCCTACGCGCTCGACGCCGCCGCCCAGGAGATCCTCTTCACCGCCGGGCCGCTGCTCGTCGTCGCCGCGGCGGCCGTGAGCACCGAGGCCGCGCTGCTGCTCACCGGCGCGCTCGGCATCGCCGGGACGCTCGTCGTCGCGGCCTCCGGGCCGTCCCGCCGGTGGCGCAGCGAGCCGCGCGCCGCCGACTGGGCCGGGCCGCTGCGCTCCCCGGGCCTGCGGGTGCTGCTGCTGTCGCTGGCCTGCGCGGGGATCGCGCTCGGCGTCTACGCCGTCGCCGTCGTCGCCTACGCCGAGGAGCAGGGCAGCGACCTCGCGTCCGGGCTGCTGCTGGCGTGCATGGCGGCCGGCGCCCTCGTCGGCGGGATCTTCTACGGCGCCCGGCCGTGGGCGGGCGAGCCGCACCGCCGGCTGCGCTGGCTGCTGGCCGCGCTCGCCGCCGGCTACGTCCCGCTCGTCCTCGCGCCCGGCCTGCCCGTCATGTCGGTGCTGGCCTTCGTGTCCGGGGTGTCCCTCGCCCCCGTCCTGGCGTGCAGCTTCGCGCTCGTCGACCGGCTCGCCCCGGCGGGGACGGTCACCGAGGCGTTCGCGTGGGTCGTCGCCGCGGTCGGCGCGGGCGGCGCGCTCGGCTCGTTCGTCGCCGGGATCGGGCAGGACGCGGCGGGTGTCCCGGGCGCGTTCGCCGGCGCCGGCGTAGGCGGCGTCCTGGCCCTGACCCTCTGCCTGCTGGGCGGCCGGACCCTCCGCCCGATCCCCCACCCCCAACCCGCCCCCACCCTCCGTTGATCTGCGGCGTGTTGTTGTTATGAGCCGCTCATACACTCCGACGCGAAGGCGTTCTTCTGCTTCGAGGGGACGCCGGAGCTGCCGCTCGGCGAGATGGGGTACGCCGGCTTCGAGCAGGCCGACGGCTGC
>NZ_JBEYTW010000091.1:0-36058 GCF_040643275.1 Spirillospora sp. NPDC047418 | reverse complement strand
CCGCCCCGGCGGCCCCCCCCACCATGCCCCGCCGGGGCGGCGGGGGGGGGGCGGCGCCGCTCGCCGCCGGGGCGCGCGCCCCCCCCCCCCCCCGGGGCCCGCGCGGGGGCGGACGCCGTCCGCGGGGCGCCGTCAGCGGAGGGCCGCCTCCACGGCCGGGACGCGGATCGTGCGGCGTGTCGCGGCGTAGGCCGTCGCGCCGGTCAGGACGGCGGCGAGCGCGGCGACCGCGAGGTAGGTCCACACGTTCCCGTCCGGGACGGGCGAGTCGCGCCGGGCGAGGACGAACGGCACGATCGTGAAGACCGACGCGACCGTGCCGACGAGGACGCCGGTGACGGTCAGCACCGCCGACTCCAGCGCCACCGCGCCGAGCACCTGGCGCGGGGTGGCGCCGGCGAGCCGGGTCTGCCCGAACTCGCGGCGGCGGTGCGCGGTCGCCGCGATCAGCGTGTTGACCAGCATGATCGCGGTGAACAGCACCACCATGCCGATGACCACGAAGTTGAGCGTCTCGATGTTCTTCTGCTCGGCCGTCTTGGCCAGGCCGGCCGCGTCCATCGCCGCGTTCTCGGTGGCCTGCAGGTACAGCGTGCCGACGGCCGTCCCGAAGAACAGGATCACCGGCGTCACCGCGGCGGCGAGGGCGCCCGTCCGGCGGCTCATCGTGGACGCCGCGAGGTCGCCGGCCGCGCCGCCGAGCGCCCGCAGCGGCCCGGCGGCGAGGGCCGTCACCCGGCGCATGATCGCCGGTGCCAGCAGCGCCAGCCCGATCGCGGCGAAGATGTCGGCCTGCCCGGACGTCGCCATCGCATCGCTGCCCTTGCCGTCCATCACCGTGACCGTGACGACCGCCTCGGTCGCGGCGAGCAGCAGGAACACGGCCGCGAACACGATCCGCTTCCTGCTCAGCCGCGCGTCGTCGGTGGCGGCGGCCGCCATCGAATCGGCCGCCCGGACGCGGACGGCCCGGCGGGCGGTGATCAGCGCGGCGGCGACCGCGGACACCAGCGTGACGCCGATCCCCATCGACAGAGCGACCGGCCCGAAGCTGTAGCCGATCTCCGCCGGGACCTGCCCGGTGTCGTGCAGCAGCCCGAGCAGCGCCCGGCCGGCCGCGATCGCGGGCACGATCGCGAGCAGCGCCGCCGCCACGGCCAGCCCCGCCGCCTCGCCGACGATCATCCGGGCGAGCTGCCCGGGAGTGGCGCCGACGCTCTTCAGCAGCGCGATCTCCGCCGCCCGCTGCCGGACCGACAGGGTCAGCGTCGAGGCGACCGCGAAGACCACCAGCAGCAGCCCCCAGCCGCCGACGACGGTCGCCATCGTGGTGAGGGTCTCGCGGGCCGTCCCGGTCGCGCCGCTCGCCTCGGCCGTGTCGAGCATCGAGGCGAACCCCATGATCATGGTCGCGCCGAGGAGCATCGCGAGGAAGCTCGCGGTGAACGCGCTCGCGCGCTTGCGCAGGGAGCGCAGTGCCAAGCCGAACATGATCACGCCCCCGCCATCGCGCGCTGCCGCTCGACCTCGTCGGCCAGGTGCGTCATCCGCTCCGCGACGCTCTCGGCCGTCGGCGCGGTCTGGTGGCCGACGATCCGCCCGTCCGCCAGGTACAGGACGGAGCCGGCGAACGACGCGGCGACCGGGTCGTGGGTGACCATCACCACCGTCTGCCCGGACCCGCGCACCGACTCGCGGAGCAGCTCCAGCACGTCGCGGGCGCTGCGGGTGTCCAGCGCGCCGGTCGGCTCGTCGGCGAACACCACCCGGGGCCGGGTGACCAGCGCCCGCGCGATCGCCACCCGCTGCTGCTGCCCGCCGGACAGTTCCGCCGGCAGGTGGCCGAGCCGGTCGCCGAGCCCCACCCGCTCCAGCACCGCCCGCGCCTCCGCGCGGTCCACCCTGCGTCCCGCGAGCTTCAGCGGCAGCACCGTGTTCTGCAGGACGTCCAGGGTGGGGAGCAGGTTGAACTGCTGGAAGATGAAGCCGATCCGCTGCCTGCGGAACTTGGTCAGCGCGGTCTCGCCGCCGCCGGTCAACTCGGCGCCGTCCACGAAGACCCGGCCACCGGTGGGGCGGTCCAGGCCCGCCGCGCACTGCAGCAGCGTGCTCTTGCCCGACCCGGACGGGCCCATCACCGCGGTGAACGACCCGGCGGGCAGCGACAGCGACACGCCGTCCAGCGCCACCACCCGGTTGCCCTCCGCGCCGTAGACCCTGCGCACCCCGTCGAGCCGGAGTGCCTCGCTCGCCGCCGGGGCGGGTCCCTTACGTCCGTTCATTCCGTCCTAGCCTCCGCCCGGCGCCCCCTCGCGGGGCGCCTCGGGAACGAAACTACGGACGGCGGGCGCCGCCGAGGATGGGTCCAGCACGCCCATCGGGGTAGGCAAAACCCCACCATCGCCTGGTTACGATCTTGACCTGGAACCCCGGGAGCGGACTAGAGTCGCCCCCGGTGCGCCGGGAAGTCTGGTCGGCAGGTCCCGTCATCCGCATGCCGACCGGGAGGCCCCGTGCAGGCGATCGCCGCCATCATCGTCTTCGTCTGCGCGTACGTCCTGATCGCGTCGGAGAAGGTGCACCGGACGGCGGTGGCGCTCGGCGGCGCGGGCCTGATGCTCCTGCTGCACATCACCGACGCGGACGGCGCCTTCTTCTCCTCCGAGTCCGGGATCGACTGGAACGTCATCTTCCTGCTGCTCGGGATGATGGTGATCGTCTCGGTGCTGCGGCGCACGGGAGTGTTCGAGTACGTGGCGATCTGGGCCGCCAAGCGCGCGCGGGGGCGCCCCTACCGGCTGATGGTGATGCTGATCGTGCTGACGGCGTCGGCGTCCGCGCTGCTGGACAACGTCACCACCGTCCTGCTGGTCGCACCGGTGACGTTCCTCGTCTGCGAGCGGCTCGCGCTGGCGCCGGAGCCGTACCTGATCGCCGAGGTGATGGCGTCCAACATCGGCGGGACCGCGACGCTCGTCGGCGACCCTCCCAACATCATCATCGCGAGCCGGGGCGGGCTGTCGTTCAACGACTTCCTGGTGAACCTGGCGCCGCTGATCGTGGCGCTGGTCGTCGTGTTCTGCCTGCTCTGCCGCTGGCTGTTCCGCTCCGCGTTCCACTACGACCCCGATCTCGCCGCCGAGGTCATGGAGCTGGAGGAGCGCGAGGCCATCACCGACCGGCGGCTGCTCGCGCAGGGCCTCGGCGTCCTCGCCATCGTGATCGCGGCGTTCGTGCTCCACCCCGTCCTGCACTACGAGCCGTCGGTGGTCGCGCTGCTCGGCGCCGGGCTGCTCGTCGCTGCGACCAAGGTGACGACCGAGGAGGCGCTCAGCGAGGTCGAATGGCCCACGCTGGTGTTCTTCGCCGGCCTGTTCGTCATGGTGGGCGGGCTCGTCGAGACCGGCGTCATCGGGGACGTCTCCAAGGCCGCCGCCGACGCCACCGAGGGCCGGCTCGGCGTCGCCGCGATGCTGCTGCTGTGGGCGTCCGCCGCGCTGTCGGCGATCGTGGACAACATCCCCTACGTCGCGACGATGAGCCCGATCGTCGCCGACCTCGTCCAGCAGCACCCCGGCGGCGACGGGCACGTCCTGTGGTGGGCGCTCGCCCTCGGCGCCGACCTCGGCGGCAACGCCACCGCCATCGGCGCCAGCGCCAACGTCGTCGTGCTCGGCATCGCCGCCCGCAACGGCACCCCGATCAGCTTCTGGCGCTTCACCCGCTACGGCCTGGTCGTCACCTTCGTCACGGTCGCGCTCTCCACGCCGTACCTCTGGCTCCGCTACCTGTAGAGCCGCCTGCGGCCCTACCGGCGGCTCCGGCGTCGGCCGCGTCGATCCGCTCCAGAACAGCGGTGTAGCGGTGCCTGCGGTCGGGGCGGGCGCGGCCCTCGGCGTGCCGCAGCGCGGGGACCGCCGCCGCGCCGACCAGGGCCAGCCCGTCCGCGGCGGCCGCGCGGACGGTGTCGCGAGGATGCGCGAGCAGCCCGACCAGGCCGGGGACCGCGGGCCGCCAGGCGGCGTGCCCGAGCGTTCTGGCGGCCGAGCGGACCACGGCGGGCTCCGGATCGTCCAGCAGCCGGACCGTCTGGTCGAGGTAGGCGGACCGGTCCAGCACCCGCCGCGACACGCGGTGCGCGTGCAGCCGCACCTTCGTCTCGGGACGGACGATCAGCGCCGCGAGCAGGTCCGCCAGTTCGGGGTCGGCGCCGGCGCCCGCCTCCTCGTGGCGTTCGGCGAGCCGGCTGAGCGCGTCCTTGGCCGCCTTCGCCCCGCCGTCGCGGGCCCGGCGGAACAGCTCCGCGCGAGACGGTTCGCCGGCCGTTCCGGCCGGACGCTCGCGGAGGGCGTTCAGCGCCTCCTCGTCCCGCGCGGCCGCCTCCGGCCCGCGGAGCGGCCCCTCCACCAGGACGAGTTTCGCGGCGAGGTCGTCGCGGCCCTCGTCGCGGAGCCGCCGCAGCGCCCGGACCAGTTCGGGGGTGCGCAGCACCGGCCTGCCTGCCACGAGGTCGAGCAGCCCCCGGGCGCCGGCGGCGAGGCGCCCTGAGACGGCCTCGGCGACGACGTCGGCCGACGCCCCGCGCAGCGCGCCACCGGCCGCTTCCGCCGCGGCGGCGTCGCCGTGCTCCCAGGCGGACAGGAGGCGGGGGACGAACCGGTCCAGGCGGTCGGGATCGAGCCGGGCGGCCAGGCGCGCGAACCTCGCGCGGCTCTCGCCGCCTCCCGCCTCGTCGAGTCCGGCCAGGTCGGCTTCGGCCGCGTCGCCGAGCGCGTTCACCAGGCCGGGAGTGATGGGGAGGTCGGCCCGGCCGTACAGGAAGGCCTTGAGCACCGCGAGCCCGGCCTCCGGTTCGGGCCAGCCGAGCAGGACGCGGGCCGCCGTCTCCCGCCGCTCCCCCCGCGCGTCGCCCAGCATCGCCAGGAGCCGCCGCCGCTGGTCACCGGAACGGGGCTGATCCAGGTCGCCGGGGCGGGGCGTCCGGACGTCCGGGGCGGGACGGCGGGCCTCCTCGGCGATCGTCCAGGGCGGGGCGCCGGGCGGCTGCAACTCCAGCATCCAGTCGAGAAGCGGGCCGCGGGCGCCGGGCGAGGCCTGCGGGAAGACGCTGATCAGCGCGTCGAGCACCGCACGCGACGGCGCCTGCGCGCGGTCCCGCGCCGCGCTCAGGGAGCCGGCGTCACGGACCAGGTGCTCCAGTTCCTCCCGGAACGGGGCGGAGGCCTCGATCGGTTCCTGCCCGAACACCTCGCGCAGGACGGCCTCCTGGTCCGGCCCCGGGTCTCCTCCGTGCCGCGCGACGGCCAGCGCACGCTCGATGTCGTCACGCGCCGGCGGGACCCCGCACAGGCGCAGCACGACGAGCCCCGCCCGGCCGAGTCCCCGTAGGCGCGCCCGCCCGGCGACCTCCAGCCGCTCGGCGCGCCCGAGCCGGGGAATCGCGCCCGCCAGCAGCACGAGCAGCCGGTCGTGGTCGCCGGCGGCCGCGAGGCCGTCCACCAGGGTTCCGGCGGACCGGGCGAGGACCTCCAGTTCCGCATCCGGGCAGGGCGGCCGGCAGATCTCCGTGACCAGGCGCAGCGCGCCGGGATCGGTGGCCGCGAGGTCCAGCCAGCGGACCAGCAGCGGACGGAGCCGCCAGTACGGCAGCGGGCCGGGCTCGCGGCCGAAGGCCCGCACGACGCCGCGCGCGGTCTCGTCGTCCCAGCCGCCGTCGAGCAGGGCGTCCACGCCGGAGGCACGCAGCGGTCTGCGCGGCCGGACCGTGACGCCGCGCCGGGCCAGGGCGGCGGCCGCGCGCTCGTCGAGCCGTCCGTCCAGGGCCCGCAGCAGCGGGGAGGGGTCGGCGGCCCGGTCCGCCGCCGCGAGGACGGTCGCGGGGAACGCGTCCCCGAGGATCGCCCGCAGCGCCTCGCTGATCGCCTCGCGCAGGCCCGGATTGTCATGGTGGCCGAGCCAGAACAGCAGCTTCGGGACGGCCCCCGGCGCGCCCGCCCGCGCGAGGGCCGACGCCGCCGCCTTCTTGACGTTCATGTTCGGGTGGTCGAGGCACGTCGCGATCGCCGGGGCGGCCCAGTCCGCACCGGCCCCGGCCAGCGCGATGATCGCCTGCCGGACGGTCTGGACGTCGCCGGCGGCCAGGAGGGGGATCAGGCTCGCCGACAGGGCCCGCGCGTCCCGCCCGTCCAGGGCGAGGATCGCGATCGCCCCCGCGCGGACATGCCGGTCGCGGTCCCGCAGCAGGCGGTGCACGCGCGCCCGCGTCCGGCGGTGCGGGGCCCGGCGCACTACGTCCAGCAGCGCCGCCCGCTCGGCCGGCCCGAGCCCCGGACGATCCAGCAGCCCGAGGGCCAGGTCCGCGACCAGGGCGTTCCCGGCCTCCGCCGGGTCGGCGGCGTCCAGCAGGCAGTGCGGCCGGAGGGCGCCGCGCCGCGACAGCCGGCCGCCCAGGCCGCCGATGGCCGCGAGGATCTCGTCCGGGACCGGCGCGCCCTGCTCCGACGCGACGCGGAGCAGGAGGTCGGCGATGGCGGGCAGGGTCGCGGCGTCCCCGTTCCCGGCCAGCCTGTGCAGAGCGGCGGCCGGGTCGCCCGGGTCCGGGTTCGCGCGCAGCAGCGCGAGTTCCCGCGCGTCGGGCCCGCCGAGGTCGTCCGCGATCCGCCGGGGCAGGTCGCGCGGATCCAGGCGCTCCAGCAGCGTCCGCCGCAGCCCGGGGTCGCCGTTGAGGTGCCAGAGGAGCTCGCAGGCCCGGTGCCGGAACGGCCTGAGGTGCGGGGCGCCGTCGCCGCCGTCCAGGCCGAGCCCGGCGCGCAGGACCGCGACCGTCCGGACGCCGCCCACGGCTTCGAGGGCGCCGAGGGCCTCCCGCGGCGAGCGGGGCAGCAGTGCCAGGACGGTCTCCTCCGCCGCCGCCGGCCGGAGCCGGCGGATCGCCCGCAGGAACGGCGCCGGGTCGTCGGCGCGGCGCGCCAGGCCGGTGACGACATCGCCGATCCCGAGGTCGGGGGCGCCCTGCTCGTCGAGCGCGATCAGCAGCTCCAGGCGCCGCCGCGGGTCCCCGTCCCCGGCCGCCAGCTCCCGCAGCGCCTCGTGCCTGCGGGGGTAGAGGACGACGGCGAGATCCTCCGCGGGGACGCCGTGGTCGGCGAGGGCGAGGCCGACGATGGCCGGGACGTCCCGTCCCGCCGGGAAGTGGCCGCGCCGGTGCAGGCCGCCGAGGCAGGTGACGGCGGGGCCCGCGAGCAGGAGCGGGTCCCCGGCGGCGATCGCCAGGACCTCGCCCACGTCCTCGCGGGCGGCGAGATCGCCGAGAAGCTCCAGGGAGCGCCGCCGCAGCGCGGGCGCCCGCCCGGGGTCGGCGGCGACGCCGGCGAGGAGGTCGCGATGGCCGTGCCGGGCGGCGACCTCGATCGCGGCACCGGCGGGCCCGGCCTCCAGGAGGCGGCGCATCCGCTCGTGCGGCAGCGGGTCGAGCACCGCCCATGGACCGGCGAGCTCGCTCAGCGCGTCCGGGACGTCGACGGCGAGCCCTTCGATGATCGTCCGCGCGGCGGCGGCCGGGAGCAGTCCCGCCCGCAGCGCCTCCCGGGCGATCCGGAACGCCTCGGCCCGCAGCACCGCGTCGGGACGTCCCGCGAGGTGGCGGACGAGCCCTTCCGGGTCGTCGAGATCGAGCGCGCCGATCCGGCGCACCGCCTGGTAGAGCGGTTCTCCGGCCGGCGCCTCCCGGACGGCGGCCGGACGGCCGATGATCTCGGCCCGCAGCCGGTCGAGCCGGACGGGGACCGGGGGCGGCGCGGCGGGCATGGAGCCGATTCTAGGCTTCGGATCGCGCCGGTGATCGGCGAGGATGGGGGGCATGGACGAGGTACCGGAGGACTGGGACCGGGCCCTGGCGATCGTGGCGCACCCGGACGACCTGGAGTACGGGTGCTCGACGGCGATCGCCAAGTGGACCGCGCAGGGCAAGACGGTGACGGAGGTCCTCGCCACCCGCGGCGAGGCCGGGATCGACTCGATGGACCCGGACGAGGTCCGCCGGATCCGCAGCGCCGAGCAGATCGAGGCCGCGCGGCGCGTCGGCGTCGAGACCGTCGAGTTCCTCGACATGCCGGACGGGATGCTCGAGTACGGCCTGCCGCTGCGGCGCGCGCTCGCGGGCGCGATCCGGTGGCACCGGCCCGACGTGGTGCTGTCGGTCAGCTACCGGGAGAGCTTCCCCGGCGGCGGGTTCAACATGGCCGACCACCGCGTCCTCGGGCTCGCCGTCGCGGACGCGATCAGGGACGCCGCCAACCGGTGGGTGTTCCGCGACCTCGACATCGAACCCTGGCAGGGCGTCCGGTTCGCGCTGTTCAACGGGTCGCCGCAGGCCGCCCACTACGTGGACGTCACCGGGCACCTGCAGGCGGGCATCGACTCGCTGCTCGCCCACCAGGTGTACTTCGGGAACCTCGGCGCGGACTTCGACGCCGCGGAGTTCCTCACCGGCATCGCCGAACAGGCCGGGCGGGCCGCCGGCGTCGAGCACGCGATGCCGTTCGAGATGATCGGCGGCTAGCCGCCGGTCAGTGGCGGGCGTTGGGCCGCTTGCCCTTGTTGTGCTTGCCCCGCTTGCGGGCCCGGCGTTTGCGCGTCTTCTTCGACATGTCCCGATTGACCACCCGCACGGGCGGTCAAGGCAAGGATCGGCCGGGGCGCCGGAAGGCGAAACCCGCCCATCCGCACGCCCGAAAAGGCGTGCGGTACGGGCGGGCGGCGGCCCGGCTCGGCATCCCTCCGGGCCCCGGCCCCTCCGGAAGTGCGCGCCGTCCCGCTCCCGCGCCGGCGCTCGGCCGCGGGTCAGCGGACCTCGGTGATCTCCGGGCCGCGCTCGAACGGGTCGAAGGTCTCCACGGCCTCCTCGTCCTCGTCCTGCCCGGCCTCGCTGAACTCCTTGGGGATCTGCAGCTCCAGCAGGTCGCGGGGCGGCATCGGGGCGTCGCCGCGGACGACGACCACGCCGCGCAGCACGTCCTCCAGGACCTGCCACTGCTCCTCGTCCTCGATCGCGGCGCCCTGCACCACGGCCTGCAGGAACCAGCGGGGGCCGTCCACGCCGAGGAAGCGGATGATCTGCGGCGCCCAGCCCTGCTCGACGAACTCGGCCGGGATCTGCTCGCGGACCTCCTGCGGCATCTCCGCGAGGACCTCCTCGGTCAGCGCCGCCGGGACCATCGCCAGCAGCTCGGGACCGAACGGCCCCTCGCCCTCCTGGGTCTGGCCCTGCGCCTCCTCGGTGATGTCCTTGGCGGTCTCCCGGCGCACGTCGTCCCAGATGCCGCTGCGCTTGGGCGCGGCGAACACCTGGAGCTGCATGGCGCTCTCCTCGTACTGCACCAGCACGGCGACCGGCCGCCCGTCGAGCGGGTTGCCCTCCTCGTCCACCTGGGTGGCCTCGAAGTTCACCTGGAAACCCAGCCCCGGCGCCACCGGCACCTGGAGGGACCCGAAGTCGAGCCGCTGCAGTTCGGGGACGGAGTCCTCGGAGTCCCAGGGACCGCCCATGGCCGGCTCCGCCTCGGCGGGAGCCTCGTCGGCGTTCTCCACCGGCTCCTCGGTCGCCTCGGGCCCCTTCTCGGGCTCCTCGGCCTGCCGGCGACGTCCAAAAGCCACGACTCACACTCCTTCTCGACTGTGCTCATTGTCCCCGGATACGCGCTCGGCGCCGAATCCGCCCGTGGAACCGAAGCCGTCGGTTCCGCGCGCCGCTCCGGGAAGGGCGGCGACCTCATGGAACACCGCGCGCTCGACCCGCTGCACGACCATCTGCGCAATGCGGTCTCCGCGCCGCAGTCTCACCGTGGCGCGGGGGTCGGTGTTCAGCAGGGTCACCTTGATCTCACCCCGATAGCCGGCGTCGACCGTACCGGGTGCGTTGACGATGGTCACTCCCAACCTAGCGCCCAATCCGGACCTGGGGTGAATGAAAGCGGCGTAGCCGTCCGGCAGCGCGATCGCGATCCCGGTCGGGACGACGGCGCGCTCCCCGGGCGGCAGTTCGACGTCCACGGCCGCGACCAGATCGGCGCCCGCGTCCCCCGCGTGCGCGTACGCGGGCAGCGGCAGTTCGGCGTCCAGCCGCCGGATCAGCACATCGACCTTGCTCACGGGCTCCACCTCAACGCAGACCAGCCGGAGAACCACCCGACCCTACCGGCGGCGCCGTCTCCGGCGGCCGCCGCAACGCCGCCGCCGAGTGGCTGCGAGTGGCCGCCGGGCGAGTCCGGCAGTTGACCCTACCCGCTTCCGCCCATGCCCACTGACGACCGGTTCCGCCCCGGCGGCGGATCACGGCGGCGGATCACGGCGGCGGGGTGCGGGGCCTTGACGGGGCCGCCGGTCTCTCTGTTCGATAGAAACCGAACATGGTTCTGGACGAGGGCGGTGCGCAGTGACGACGACGGTGCCGGACACCGGCAGGCTGAGCGTGGCCGACCTGGCCTTCTGGGCGCTGCCCCCGGACCGCCGGCTGGCCGAGTTCACCGAGTTGCGGCAGCGGGAGCACCCGGCGTTCTTCCCGGAGCTGAAGCTGCCGTTCGTCAAGCAGGGGCCCGGCTTCTACGCGCTGACGAGGCACGCCGACGTCGTCGAGGCCAGCCGCACCCCGCAGGTCTTCAGCAGCGAGCCCTGCTCCAACAGCATCGCCGACATGCCCGGGTACCTGGCCCGGTACTTCGGCTCGATGATCAATATGGACGACCCGCGGCACGCCAAAATCCGCAAGATCGTGTCGCGGGCGTTCACCCCGCGCGTCCTGGAGAAGATGGAGACCGACCTGCAGGCCGCCGCGACGCGGATCGTGGACGACCTGGTCGCGAAGGGCTCGGCGGACTTCGTCACCGACGTCGCGGCGCGGCTCCCCCTCCAGGTCATCTGCGACATGATGGGCATCCCCGAACCCGTCCGGCCGATGGTGTACGAGCGGACCAACATCATCCTGGGGCTCGGCGACCCCGAGTACAGCGGCGGCAAGGACTACACCCGCGACGGCATCACCCGCCTCGGCGCGCTGTACGGGCTGCTCAAGGTGATGGCCGCCGGGTACGAGCTGAACCATCTGGCGATGAAGCTCGCGCGGCGCCGCCGCCGGTACCCGGGCGACGACCTCGTGTCGGCGCTGATCTCGGCCGAGGTGGACGGGGAGCGGCTCACCGACCAGGAGATCGGCTCGTTCTTCATCCTGCTCGTGGTGGCCGGGAACGAGACGACGCGGAACGCGATGTCGCACGGCCTCAAGCTGTTCACCGACAACCCGGAGCAGCGCGCGCTGCTGCTGGAGGACTTCGACGCGCACATGCCCGGCGCCGTGGAGGAGATCGTCCGGATGGCGACGCCGGTCATCCAGTTCCGCCGGACGCTGACGCGGGACCACGAGATGAACGGCCACCGGTACCGCGAGGGCGACAAGGTCCTGCTGTTCTACAACTCCGCCAACCGGGACGCGGCGGTCTTCACGGACCCGGACGTCTTCGACATCACCCGCTCCCCCAACCCGCACGTCGGGTTCGGCGGCCCGGGCCCGCACTTCTGCCTCGGCGCGAACCTGGCCCGCCGCGAGATCACGGTGATGTTCCGCGAGCTGTTCACCCGCGTCCCCGGCATCCGGGCCACCGGGGAGCCGGACCGGCTGTTCTCCAGCTTCATCAACGGGATCAAGCACCTGCCCTGCACGCTCTGAGCAGGGCAGGTGCCCGGCCGGCGGGCGTCAGCTGGTCGGCGTCAGCTCGTCGGGGCCAGGACGACGTCGACGGTCAGGTCGGCCGGCGCGTCCTCCAGCGTGAGGTCGGCGATGCGGCCGGCGGCGGCCAGGTCGGGCCGCGCGATGTGCGCGACCTCCGCCCCCCGGATGACGGCGCGCGACACGTCCGCGCGCATCGACGCCTTCGCCTCCGACTTCGCCTTGCGGACCTGGCGGAGCGCCTCCCCGGTCGCCGCGAGGACGGCCGGGTCGCCGCCCGCGGGCAGTTCGGCGGCCGACGGCCACGCCGCCGCGTGCACCGACCCGTGCCGCCACCACGACCAGACCTCTTCGGTCACGAACGGCAGGACGGGCGCGAACAGCCGCAGCAGCACCGACAGCGCCGTGCGCAGCGCGGCCCGCGCCGACCGCGCCTGCGCGCCGTCCCCGTACGCGCGGGCCTTGACCAGCTCCAGGTAGTCGTCGCAGAACTCCCAGAAGAACCGCTCGGTGCGCTCCAGCGCCCGCGTGTAGTCGTAGCCCTCGAACGCGCCGGTCGCGTCCTGGACGACACCGGACAGCGCCGCCAGCATCGCCCTGTCCAGCGGCTCCGTCACCGCCGCGCCGGCCTCGGCCGTGTCTTCCGCGCCCGCGAGCCCGCCGCCCTGCCGCGCGGGCCCCTCGTCGCTCAGTGCGCCCGCGTCCTCCCCCAGGCCCAGCACGAACTTGGAGGCGTTGAGGATCTTGATGGCGAGGCGGCGGCCGACCTTGATCTGCCCGGTGTCGAACGCGGTGTCGGTGCCGGGGCGCCCGCTGGCCGCCCAGTAGCGGACGGCGTCGGAGCCGTACTCGCGCAGCAGGTCGATCGGCGTGACGACGTTGCCCTTGGACTTCGACATCTTCTTGCGGTCCGGGTCGAGGATCCAGCCGGACAGCGCGGTGCCCCGCCACGGCAGCGAGCCGTGCTCCAGGTGCGCGCGGACGACCGTGGAGAACAGCCACGTCCGGATGATGTCGTGCGCCTGCGGCCGCAGGTCGTAGGGGAAGACGCGGCCGAACAGGTCGGCGTCGCGCTCCCAGCCGCCCGCGATCTGCGGGGTCAGCGACGAGGTGGCCCAGGTGTCCATCACGTCGGGGTCGCCGATGAACCCGCCCGGCCTGCCCCGCTCGCCCTCGGTGAAGCCCGGCGGAACGTCGGACGACGGGTCGACCGGCAGCGCGTCCTCGGCCGGGACGATCGGCGCGTCGTAGCGCGGCTCGCCGGAGTCGTCCAGCGGGTACCAGACGGGGATCGGCACGCCGAAGAACCGCTGCCGGGAGATCAGCCAGTCGCCGTTCAGCCCCTCGACCCAGTTCTCGTAGCGGGCCCGCATGTAGCCGGGGTGCCACTCCAGCTCGCGGCCGCGCGCGAGGAGCTCGGCGCGGACGCCCTCGTCGCGGCCGCCGTTGCGGATGTACCACTGCCGGGTCGTGACGATCTCCAGCGGCTTGGCGCCCTTCTCGTAGAACTTCACCGGCCGGCTGATCCTGCGCGGCTCGCCGTCCAGGTCCCCGGAGTCGCGCAGCAGCTCCGCGACGCGCTCCTTGGCGGAGAACACCGTCTTGCCGGCCAGTTCCGCGTAGGGCTCCGCGGCGACGCCCGCGGGCGGGTCGGCGGCCAGCCGGCCGTCCCAGTCGATGATCGCGCGGGTGGGCAGGTTCAGCTCGCGCCACCAGGTGACGTCGGTGACGTCGCCGAACGTGCAGATCATCGCGATGCCGGAGCCCTTGTCGGGCTCGGCCAGCCGGTGCGCGAGGACCGGGACCTCCACGCCGAACAGCGGGGTGCGGACGGTCGTCCCGAACAGCTCCCGGTAGCGCTCGTCGTCGGGATGGGCGACCAGCGCGACGCACGCGGGCAGCAGTTCCGGCCGCGTCGTCTCGATGTAGACCGGGCGCTCGTCGCCGTGGAACCGGATCCGGTAGAAGGCGCCGGGGTGCTCGCGGTCCTCCAGTTCGGCCTGCGCGACGGCGGTGCGGAACGTGACGTCCCACAGCGTCGGCGCCTCGGAGACGTAGGCCTCGCCGCGCGCCAGGTTGCGCAGGAAAGCGCGCTGCGACGCCGTCCGGGAAACGGCCCCGATGGTCGTGTAGAGGTGGTTCCAGTCGACCGAGAGGCCGACCTGGCGCCACATCTCCTCGAACGCCTTCTCGTCGACCTCGGTAAGGCGCTCGCACAGTTCGATGAAGTTGCGCCGCGAGATCGGCTGCTGGCGTTTCGGGTCGGGCTTGGCCGGCGGCGCGAAGTCCGGGTCGTAGGGAAGGGACGGGTCGCACCGGACGCCGAAATGGTTCTGCACCCGGCGCTCGGTCGGCAGGCCGTTATCGTCCCAGCCCATCGGGTAGAAGACCGCCCGACCGCGCATGCGCTGGAACCGCGCGACGGTGTCGGTGTGGGTATAGGAGAAGACGTGTCCGACGTGGAGGGACCCGCTCACGGTGGGCGGCGGCGTGTCGATCGAGTAGACCTCCGCGCGCGGCCGGGTGCGGTCGAAGCGGTAGACGCCCTCGTCCTCCCAGGCGCGTACCCATTTCTCCTCCAGGCCGTCCAGGGAGGGCTTCGAGGGGACGTGCGGAGTACGCGGCTGCTCTGTCATGGGCCAATGGTATTGACATCCGCAGGGGCCGCATGCCAATTACCGGCGGGCCGGGCGGGGCCCGTCGTTCCGCTGGTGGCGGGCGGGGGCCGGCGGACGGCGGCCGCCGCCTTCTCCGCCGGGGGCGGACCGTTCCGGTAGCGTCGGAGACGACAGACGAGTGGAGGACGAATATGGCGGATAAGGGCGATATCGGCTGGCGGGTGATGGCCGGCGCCGCGGCGTTCGCGGGCGGGTTCGTCGCGAAGAAGGCCATCACGATGATCTGGAAGAAGAGCACCGGCAAGGAGCCCCCGACGAACCCCGAGTCGCCGGACGTCGACCTGGCCGAGGCGGTCGGGTGGGCCGTGGTGATGGGCGTCGGCATGGAGCTGGCCCGGCTGCTGGCGACCCGCGCCGTGGCGCACCAGTACGCCAAGGGCACCGGGGAGCTCCCCGCCCACCTGAAGGCGAAGGTCGAGTCCTGACCGGTGTCGTTCCAGGGGGGCGACCCCCTGGGGCGGCCGTCGGCGACCGCCCGGAGGGCGCCCGCCCCGCCCGGCCGGGGCGGGCCGGGGTTCCCGGGTCAGGGGAGGCGCTTGCGGTGCGTCCCGGGCAGCGGAGGCGTGACCCCGGCGGCCCCGCGCAGGTCGTTGCGGACCTTCATCGCCAGCGCCTTGGTGGCGGACCGGTTGAGGGCGGCGCCCGCGGCGGCCCCGGTGAGGAAGGGGCCCAGCGTGCTCATGCTCCGGCCGAAGGTGCGCAGCATGCGTTTGCGGAGTGCCGCCTTGGCGGCGGTGCCGAGGGCGCTGGTGAGCGACCCGGCCTCCAGGGGGTTGACGCCGCGCTGCCGCGCCCAGGACGTGACGAACGCCGCGCCCCGGACCGTGCCGGTGCCCTGGACGCGGACGCCGTACACCTCGTGCAGCTCGGCGATCATCTTGACCTCGATGGCCGCGACGACGAGCGTCTCGGCGGCCAGCTGGGCGGGGGCCGACAGCAGCAGCGGCGGGGCGGCGAACTGCACGGCGGCCAGCGCGCCGCCCGCCGCGCCGACGGCGGTCGTGCCGTTGCCGGCGACCTTGACGAGCCGGTCGGCGAGCGCCTCGCCCATCAGCCCGTGGTGGTGCGCCTGCAACGTCTCGAGGTCGCGGATGGGAATGTGCGGCGCCGCCTCCACCAGGAGGTCGCCGAGCCACTTCCCGCGCGCGACCCCCGCGGCCCCCACCCTGCGGGCGCTCTGGCCGAGCAGTCCGGCCAGTCGTCCGAGGAGGCGGCCGCGGGTCTCGCGGTCCATGTCCTCATCGGCGGTGAGCCGTCCGATCAGCTCACCGAGCTCCGTGGAGCCGTCGCCATGCGCCGGCTCCACCCCGTCATGACGTTTCTCGATCTCTCCCGACACCCGCGGCCACTCCCGGTCAGGCGGCGCACTCGCGGCAGATCGGCTGGCCGTTCTTCTCTCCGGCCAGCTGGCTGCGGTGGTGCACCAGGAAGCAGCGCGTGCAGGTGAACTCGTCGGCCTGCCGCGGAACCACCCGGAAGGTGAGCTCCTCGTTGGACAGGTCGGCGCCCGGCAGCTCGGCGACCTCACCCGCGTCCAGGTCCTCGTCGATGATGCTCGCGGCCTTGTCGGCCCGCCGGGCCTGGAGCTCCTGGAGGCTGTCCTCGCTGAGATCGTCGTCTGTCTTGCGTGGGCTGTCGTAGTCGGTCGCCATCTTCTATCTCCATCCCCCTCAGTGCTTTATGCGCCCCGTCGCGCGGATCTAACGCTCAAGGGACCGTTCTTGTGCCCGATCCGGGCGGGAAATTCTGTCACGGTTGGTGACCTGCGACACACAAGGCGCGACCGTTCCCACGAGTGACACGGGTCACCCGGATCTTTCCTCGTTCTGTGTCTTCCGTCACAAATCCGGCGCGTGCCGGCGGCCCGGGTCCCGGGCCGGGGGCACCTGCCGGACTTCCCGCGGCGGCGGGGATCATATCGGTCCCGGCGGCGTTGCGCGCGCCGACCGGGCCCGTGTTCCGGAAGGAGTTCCCGGAGGTGGTCCGGAAGGCGTCCCGGCGGGTGCCGAGGGACGTACGGCGGGACATGCACCGGGACGGCCCTACCCGGCCGCCGGGACGGCGAACCAGATTGATCGGTGAAACGTCTGAACTAACGCGATATCGTGCCCGCCTGAGGTTGGGGGGCGGGCCCCCTGCGGAGATTCGACCGGCGACGCGGTTCAGGCGCCGGCCCGGGGCCCGCGGCGGGTCCGGCGCACAATGTCGCGGACATCACTGCGGGTCAATGGAGGGTCAGATGCCGGATGCCGCTCCGCTGGAGCCGGGCGATCCTAGGGCACTCGGACAGTACGAGGTCATCGGACGACTGGGCGCCGGGGGCCAGGGCGCCGTCTTCCTGGGCAAGGCCCCGGGAGGAGAGTACGTCGCGGTCAAGCTGCTGCACGCGCAGATGGCCAACGATCCGGCCGCGCGTGCCAGGTTCACCCGCGAGGTGAGTGCGGCGCAGAAGGTCGAGCCCTTCTGTACGGCCCGGGTGCTGGAGGCCGACGTCCACGGCGACCAGCCCTACGTGGTCAGCGAGTTCATCGACGGGCCGTCCCTGCACGACGTGGTCGCGCACGACGGTCCGCGCGGCGCCGCCGAACTGGAGCGGCTCGCGATCGGCACGGCGACCGCGCTCGCGGCCATCCACGAGGCCGGGATCGTGCACCGCGACTTCAAGCCGAACAACGTGATGCTGGCCTCCGACGGCCCGCGCGTCGTCGACTTCGGCATCGCCCGGACGGTCAACTCGCAGGAGAGCGCGGTCACCGCGACCGGCATGGTGGTCGGCACGCCCGGCTACCTGGCGCCCGAGCAGCTGACCGGCGCGCCGCTCACCCCGGCCGTCGACATCTTCGCCTGGGGCGCGACCATGGTGTTCGCCGCCACCGGGCAGTCGCCGTTCGAGGCCGACACGCTGCCGGTCATCATCAACCGGATCCTCAACGAGGAGCCGGACCTGTCGGCGCTGCCCCCGGGCCCCGTCCGCGACCTGGTCGGGCGCTGCCTGTCCAAGGACGCGGGACTGCGCCCGCCCGCCCCGCAGCTGCTGCTGAACCTGCTCGGGGCCGTCGGCGCCGCGCCCGCCGGGCAGTCCGCCGGGCAGGAGGAGCTGCTCAACCAGGGCACCCGGATCGCCTCGCAGCTTCCGCCGCCGCCCCCGGTCCCGCCGGCGCCGCAGCACCGGCCGCAGCCGCAGATCACCCCGCCGCCGATGCCGATGCACCAGGGCGCGATGGGCGGCCCGGCGACGCCCCCGCCGCAGCCGATCACCCCGCCGCCCATGCCGATGTACCAGGGGCCGGGCGCGCCGCCGCCCCCGCCCATGGGGCAGCCGCACATGGCGCCGCCGCGGATGGGCCAGCCGGGCATGGGGCAGCCGGGCATGCCGATGCCGCCGGGACCGGGCTACCCGCCGCCGAAGCGGTCCAGCACCGGGCCGATCATCGCGATCGGCTGCGGCGCGCTGGCGCTGATCGTGATCCTGGTCGTCGTGGTGCTGGCGATCATCGGCGCCAACACCGAGGACGACCCGGACCCGTACCCGACGACGTACCCGACCAGCACCTACACGCCGCCGGACGACGACACCCCGACGCCGCGCGCGACGGGCGGCCTGGTCGGCAACTTCACCGGCGACGGGAACCAGCCGGGCGCCGGCGCCGGGCACACGCGGTTCGAGGTCAAGTTCTCGCTGATCTACAGGACCGGTGTCGCGACCTACACCTACCCGTCCGGCGCGCAGGACAAGTGCTACACGCGGCTGGCGCTGCTGTCCGACAGCGGCGGCAAGGTGGAGTACCGGGAGACCCCGATGGCGGGGATGGACGAGAAGGAGTGCGCCCCCGGGTACATCACCTTCACCGAGTCCTCGGGCGACTCGATGCGGTGGGAGTGGCGGCAGCGCCAGTCGGACGTGAGCCCCGGCGCGTACGGGACGGTGTCCAAGGCGTGACCCCGCGCGGGGCATGATCCCGTTCGAGCCGAACGCCCTGAGCGGTCTCCTGGAGGCCGGTCAGGGCGTTCCGCACGTCGGGGGCGCGGGCGGGCACCGGACCGCGGGCGGACACCGAACGCGGGCCGGCACCGGGGCAGCGGCGCGCCGCGGCGCCGTCAGCCGGGCGGGAGCCGGACGGTGACGATCAGCCCGCCGCCCGGGCGGGGCGCCGCATAGACGGCGCCGCGGTGCGCGAGCACGACCGAGCGGACGATCGACAGGCCGAGCCCGGCGCCCTTAGACGACTCGACGCGGTCGGCGTTCAGCCGCCGGAACGGCTCGAACAGCCGCTCCACCTCGTAGGCGGGCACCACGGGCCCGGTGTTCTCGACCTGGACGGTGGCGTAGCCGTCGAGCATGCCGGCGCGCAGCCAGAGCTCGCCGCCCTCCGCCTCGTTGTGCTTGATCGCGTTCTCGACGAGGTTCGACACCAGGTGCTCCAGCAGCACCGGGTCGCCGAGCGCCGTCCCCGACGTCAGCTCGGGGTGGACGGCCACGTCGTTGTCGTGGTCGCGGCGCGCCGACTGCTCCAGCACCGTCGCCGCGACCTCGGCCATGTCGACCGGGGTGCGGGCGGTCAGCTGCCGCTCGCTGCGGGCGAGCAGCAGCAGGCCCTCGATGAGCCGCTCGTGCCGGGCGTTGGTGGCCAGCAGCGTGCGGCCGACGGTGCGCAGGTCGTCGGACGCCTCGGGGTCGCCGAGCGCCACCTCCAGCAGCGTCCGGTTGATCGCGAGCGGGGTGCGCAGCTCGTGCGAGGCGTTCGCGACGAACCGGCGCTGGGAGTCGAACGCCTGCCCGAGGCGCTCCAGCATCGCGTCGAAGGTGTCGGCCAGCTCCTTGATCTCGTCGTCGGGGCCCTCCAGCGCGATCCGCTCGTGCAGGGTGCTCTCCGACAGCCGGCGCGCGGTCGTGGTGACCCGCTGCAGCGGGCCGAGCGCCCGGTCGGCGACGAACCAGCCGAGCACGAGCGTGATGACGCCCACCCCGCCGAGCGCGAGCAGCGACCGCCCGACCAGCTGCTTCATCGTCTGCTCGACGAACTGGCGCTGCAGCTCCGCGGACTCGGCGTCGGTGAGGCCGTAGCCGATCACCTTGACGTTGCCGAGGATGTTGGCCATCAGGAACGACATCACGAACAGCAGCAGCGCGCCGGCCATGAAGAACAGCAGCCCGTACAGCAGGGTGAGGCGCAGCCGCACGCTCATCCGGCCGGGCAGCGCCGTCAGCGGGCCGCCGTCGGCGCGCCACATGCCCTTCGCGGCCGGCGGCGGCTGCGGGACCTGCTGCGGGCCGGGGCGCCGCCACCGTCCGCCGCGCCGGCCGCCCTCGCCGCCGGGGACGCCGCCGGGGACGGCCGCGGAGGCGCCGCCGGGCACCGCGGTCGGCTGGGTCGCCTGCGCGCCGCCGTCCGGCGCGGCACTCGGACGGGTGTCGTCGCCGGGGGGCTGCGCCGTCACAGCCGGTACCCCACGCCGGGCACGGTCTCGATCACCGGTGGGTCGCCGAGCTTCTTGCGCAGCGTCATCATCGTGACCCGGACGACGTTGGTGAACGGGTCGATGTGCTCGTCCCACGCCTTCTCCAGGAGCTGCTCGGAGCTGACGACGGCGCCGTCCGCGCTGAGCAGCACCTCCAGGACCGCGAACTCCTTGCGGGTCAGCTCGACCGGGCGGCCGTCCCGCTCGACCTCGCGGCGGGCCGGGTCCAGGGTGATCCCGGCGCGCTCCAGGACGGGCGGCAGCGGCGCGGCGGCGCGCCGGCCGAGGGCCCGCACCCGGGCGATCAGCTCGGCGAACGCGAACGGCTTGGCGAGGTAGTCGTCCGCGCCGATGGACAGGCCCTCGACCCGGTCGTCCAGCTCGCCCGCCGCGGTCAGCATGATGATCCGCGCCGGGTAGCGCTGCGCGACGAGCTGCTTGCAGACGTCGTCGCCGTGGACCTTGGGCAGGTCGCGGTCGAGCACGATCACGTCGTACTCGTTGACGCCGGCCCGCTCCAGCGCGCCCGCGCCGTCGTAGGCCACGTCCACGGCCAGCGTCTCTCTGCGCAGGCCGGTGGCGATCGCGTCGGCGAGCACCCGCTCGTCCTCGACGACTAGTACACGCACAAGGTCCCCCTCCCGGCCGGGCACGGCCCCCGGCCCCAGGCCCCAGATATGCCACGGACGCCGTAAGACGCCCGTAAACAGGCGTTCATCTCGGCTTACACCGTGCCCTGGCCTTACCGACGCAAGAATCCGCGAAAATTGCATCCGCGAACAGGTTTGCTTTCAGCTTAGGTCTGGGTAGGGCATGGAAACGATCCGGGAGGAGGCCCATGGGCGAGCTGTCACGCATGATCCAGCAGCGACTCGATGACGCGTACGCGTCGCTGCGCACCGCCCACGCAGAGGGCGACACCTACCTGGCGGACATCCGCCAGGAGGAGATCAGCGAACTGCGCCGGATCGCAGCGAACAACGACATCGGCGTCGAACCACCCCGCTGCGATTGACCCGCCGCGCCCGAGCCGGCGCGATCCCTGTCGAGGAGCCCGGGACGGCCCGCCGTCCCGGGCTCCCCGCCGCTCAGTCGCGCGCGGGGTCGAGCGGGGCGAGCAGTGCGTGCAGGGCCTCGAACGTGCCCGGCCCGGCCGCCACGGTCAGCTCCGGGCTCGCGGGCGTCCCGTGCAGCCCCTCGACCCGTCCGCCCGCCTCCCGGACGATCAGCCCGCCGGCGGCGATGTCCCACGCCTGGACGCCGCGCTCGTAGTAGGCGTCGACCCGGCCCGCCGCGAGGGAGCACATGTCCACGCAGCAGGAGCCGCCGCGCCGGATGTCGCGGACGTTCGGCAGCACCCCGGTGAGGACCCGCGCCTGCCCGGCGCGCCGCACCGAGTCGTAGCCGAACCCCGTGGCGACCAGGGCCCGGCCGAGCGGCACCTCGGCGTTCACGCGGAGTTCGCGGGTGCCGGACGCGGAGTGCTGAAGGGCGCCGCCGCCGAGCACCGCGGTGTAGGTCTCGCCGCGGCGCGGCAGCTCCACCACGCCGGCGACGGCCGTGCCGTCCACCTCGGCGGCGATGCTGACCCCCCAGTCGGGCAGGTCGTACAGGTAGTTGACGGTGCCGTCGATCGGGTCGACCACCCAGCGGACGCCGCTGCCGCCGGCGCGGACGCCGCCCTCCTCGCCGAGGAAGGCGTCGTCGGGCCGCCGCGCCCGGATCCGCTCGATGATCAGCCGCTCGGCGGCGCGGTCCATCTGGGTGACGACGTCCGTCGGGGACGACTTGGTCTGCACGACGTCCGGGCCGTTCGCGGGGCGCTCGTCGACCAGCATCCGGCCGGCCTCGCGCGCGGTCTCGGCCGCGAGCTCCAGCAGCTCGCCGGCCAGGCTCAACCCCGTCCCTCGCGGGGGGACGACACCCTGCGCGCCCCGGTTCGCTTCGCTCATCGGGTCTCCTCCAGGAGGTGGCGGGGCAGGGCGGCGAAGCGCGGGTCGGTGCCGGGCGTGGCGGCGCGGGCGAACGCGAGCCCGAGTCCGGCGGCGCGCTCGGCGGCCTCCACGTCGAGGTCGTACTTGACCTCCATGTGGTCGGAGACGAACCCGATCGGCACGACCGCGACGGCGCGGACGCCCTTGGCCCGCAGGTTCTCCAGATGATCGGTGATCTGCGGCTCCAGCCACGGCTGCCCGGGCGGCCCGCTCCTGCTCTGGTAGACGAGGTCCCACGGCGCGCCCGGGACCGCCCGGTCGGCGACCGTCCGCGCGGCCTGCTCCAGCTCCGCGACGTACAGCTCCTGGTTGGGCTGGGACAGGGGCACGCTGTGCGCGGTGAAGACCAGGTGCGCGCCCTCCGGGAGGCGGCTCAGCGCGTCCTGGGCGGCGTCCACGAACGGGTCGATGAAGCCGGGCCTGTCGCAGTAGACGGGGAGCTTGTCGATCTCGGGGGCGTCCGGGACCTCTGCACGCGCACGCGTGATGTCGTTGAGGTACTGGTCGTTCGTGGAGTAGCCGCTGTAGGCGGACGTCACGAACGCCGCCGCCCGCCGGATCCCGTCGGCCTTCATCTGCCGGACGGTGTCGGCGAGGTAGGGGGTCCAGTTCCGGTTGCCCCAGTAGACCGGCAGGTCCAGGCCGTGGGCCGCGAAGTCCGCCTCGATCGCGGACTTGAGGTCCCGGCACAGCCGGTTGATCGGGCTGACCCCGCCGAACAGGTAGTAGTGCTCCCCTACCTCTTCCAGGCGTTCTCTGGGGATGTTGCGGCCGCGGGTCACGTTCTCCAGGAACGGGATCACGTCCGCGGGCCCCTCCGGCCCCCCGAAGGACAGCAGAAGCAACGCGTCGTACGACGTCATGCCTCCATCCAACCAGCCCCCGGGGGGCTCAGTCGTACCGGGCCGCGTACGCCTTGGCGAGGTTGAGGACCTTCTGGACGTACCAGTCGGCGTGGTTGTAGTGCCACACCGCCCGGTAGAGCTGCTTGCCGCCGCGTCCCGCGCCGTTGGCGCACAGGTACTTGGCGGCGCCCGGGATGGCGTCGAAGGGGTTCATGATGTCGGCCTTGCCGTCCCTGTCGCCGTCCACGCCGTACGCCTTCCACGTCGCGGGCATGAACTGCATCGGGCCGAGCGCGCCCGCGCTGGAGGGGCCGGCGTTGCGGCCGTGGTCGCTCTCCACCTGGCCGATCGCGGCGAGGACCGTCCAGGACAGGCCGGGGCAGGTCGTCGCGGCCTGCTTGTAGAGGTCGAGGTAGCCGGCCGAGCGGCCGCCGCCGCCGGACGACTGGTACTTGCCCTCGTGCAGGTCGAGCACGTCCGTGCCGGGGCCGAGCACCTTCGAGACGGCCTTGACGACCTTGGCGGGGCTCACGCCGGGCGCGTTGACCAGGATCGCCACGTTCGGGACGAGCCCCATGTCCTTCCCGGACTTCTCGTCCACCAGCATGTCGATGCCGGGCAGGCCGAGCGGGCCGGAGCCGCCCATCACGAGGTTCGGCATCGTCCGCCCCACGACCGGGTACGGGTAGCCGGTCGTGAGTTGCAGCTGCTCGGCGGCGGCCGGCGAGACCACGAACTTGCCGCCGGCCAGCGCCTCCCACAGCTCGGTCTTCTTGGCCGTGCCGGGCGGCGTCCAGGACCGGAACGCGGAGGGGTCCACGGCGAACGCGTTCACCTGGCGGCCCTGGAGCTGGACGGCGCCGCCCGCGACGGCCGTCACGTCCTTGACCCGGCCGAGCTTCGCGATCTGCTTGATCTTGGCGGCGGGGATCGAGGCGGCGCCGACCGCGAGCACGTCCGGCGGCACCACCCGGCGCAGCGGGGCGACCTGCCCGCCGGTGGCCACGTTGACCGGGTCGCCGGCGCTCGGCGGCGGCTCCCCCGCCGGGTCCGACGCGGCGGGCTCCGCCTTCTGGTCGGTGGTCAGCGCCGCGTAGACGCCGCCGGAGGTGCTGGCGGCGGCGAGGACGGCGATACCGCCGATGAGCAGCGGCAGCGCCCGGCCGCCCGGCCGCCCCCGCGCGCCCGCGCGCGGATCGCGCCGCTTCTTCTGCGGCCTGGGCCGGTCGCGGCCGGGGCCCGGCGGGCGGGCGCCGCGCGCCTCGCCATCGCCGGACGCTCCCCCGACGGGGCCGGTGCGTGATGCTGATGGAGAAGCCACAACAAGTCCCAACGAGTCTCGCTACGGACGGTTACCCAGCCGTGGTTACGGGATCGTACGTTATCGCCGGTTCCCTACCCACCCCCGGTCCCTAAACATGAACTTTCCTCACAATCGATTGCCGAGTAGAGTCGCCGCATGTCCCCCGAGAACCCCCGAACGTGGCAGAACTGGGCGGGAAACCAGCACGCCGCACCGCAGCGCGTGGTGACTCCGCGCACCGCCGGCGAGGTGGCCGCGGCGGTACGGTCGGCCGCGGCCGACGGCCGCACCGTCCGGATGACCGGTACCGGGCATTCCTTCACCGGCGCCGCGGTCGCCGAAGGCGTCCTGCTGCGCCCGGCGGCGCTCACCGCCGTCCGCTCCGTCGACACCGCCACCGGGCTGGTCACCGTCGAGGCCGGGCTCCCGATGCACGCGCTCAACCGCCTCCTGGACGAGCACGGCCTCGCGCTGGCGAACATGGGCGACATCCAGGAGCAGACCGTCGCCGGCGCCCTGCAGACCGCCACGCACGGCACGGGACGCGACAGCGCCGGGCTCGCCTCCCAGGTCGCCGCGCTGGAACTCGTCCTCGCCGACGGCTCCACCGTGACGTGCTCCCCGCAGGAGCGCCCGGACCTGTTCGACGCCGCCCGCGCGGGTCTCGGCGCGCTCGGCATCGTCACCGCCATCACCTGGCGGACCGTCCCGTCCTTCCTCCTGCGCGCGCGGGAGGAGCCGATGAAGTGGGACGAGGTCCTCGCGCGGGTGGACGAGTTCGACGCCGCCAACGAGCACTTCGAGTTCTACTGGTTCCCGCACACCGAGGGCTGCCTGACCAAGCGGAACAACCGCGTCGAGGGCCCGGCGGAGCCGGTGTCGAAGTTCCGGTACTGGCTGGACGACCAGTTCCTGTCGAACACGGTCTTCGGGCTCATCAACAAGGTCACGCACGTGGCGCCCGCCGCGACGCCGTTCGTGAACCGCATCTCCGCCAAGGCGCTCGGCGCCCGCACCTACAGCGACACGTCCTACAAGGTCTTCACCAGCCCCCGGACGGTCCGCTTCAAAGAGCAGGAGTACGCGATCCCGCGCGAGGAGCTCGTCCCGGCGCTGCGCGAGCTCCGCTCCCTGTTCGCCAGGCGGGACTGGCGGATCAGCTTCCCCATCGAGGTCCGGCTGCTGCCGCAGGAGGACGCCTGGCTGTCGATGGCCCACGGGCGGCAGAGCGCGTTCATCGCCGTGCACGTCTACCACCGCGACCCGCACGAGGACTACTTCCGCGGCGTGGAGGAACTCCTGACCACGCTCGGCGGGCGCCCGCACTGGGGCAAGCTCCACACGCGCGACGCGTCCTACCTGGAGAAGGTCTACCCGCGTTTCGGCGACTTCCGTGCCCTGCGCGACGAACTGGACCCGGAGCGCCGCTTCGCGAACCCGTACACCAGGCAGGTGTTCGGCGACTGAGCCGGCTAGTCGGCCGGGGTCTGCGGGGGCTGGCCGCCCTCGCCGCCCTGGCCTCCGCCGGAGCCGCCGTCCTGTCCGCCGTCCTGCGGGCCGCCGGTCGGCGCCGGCGTCTCCGGCGTGGTCGGCACCGTCGTCGTCGGCTGCTCGGGGGGCTGCCCGGTCGGCCCGTCGGTCGGCTGGGGCGCCGGCGTGGTCGGCTCCGTCGACGGGGTGCCGTCCGTGGGCTCCTGGCTCGGGGTGACGCCGGGCTCGGTCGGGCCGTCGGACGGGTTGTGCGACGGGGTCCCGTCCCGCTGCCCGCCGCCGTCCACCACGTTGGTGACCGTGAGCCCCCGCTTGCCGCCCCCGCCGATGGGCTCGCCGGTGGCCGCCTCGTAGGCCGTGATCCCGCCGATGACGATGGCGAACACGGCCGCCGACGACACCGCGAGCTTCACCCAGTGCGCCCTGGCCCACGCGACGGTGTTCTGCCACGCCGTCCGGCGGACGACCTGCCGGACCGCGTCCTCGCCCGCCGCCCCGGCGAGCGAGCCGGCGACCGCGTCCACCGGATCGAGGCGCGTGGCACCGGGGTCGCCGCCGGGATCGAGCCGGGTCGCGTTCGGATCGCCGGACGGGACGTCGAACCGGGTCGCGTTCGGGTCCCCGGACCACACCACCGTCCGGGTCGGGTCGGCGCTCGTCGCCTCGTCCGCCGCGCCCTCGGCCGCCGTCCGCCGCCGCACCGCCGACTGCAGGTGCGTCAGCTCCTTGATCTGGTCCCGGCCCTGGTCGAGGTAGTGCTTGCCGACCGCCGACCCGGCCGTCGAGATCACGCTCATCAGCGCCGCGCCGATGATCGTCCCGTACACGCCCAGATAGGACGCCCCGAGCGCGGCGACCCCCGTCGCCACGGCGCTCGCGATCAGCTGCGTCGTGCTGAGATCCGGCAGCTTGCGCGGCATCTCCCGTCCACCCCTGTCCCCGTCGGCCGGCCCGCCGCCGCCCCGTCGCCGTTCGTATCGGCAGGTTCCGCGCGGGCCTTGACTAATCCCCCGAACTGAAACTAACCGGAAGATCTACGTGTTCCTGCCCAGGACGTGACTCTGGCAACGTCCACCCCTTGGAAGCGGGACCGCCTCTCAGGCACAGTGTGGAAAAGGATGCACAAGAATCGGGCATGGCGACCTCTCGCGGGTCGCGGCGCGGGCAAGCTTGGTCAGGTGCCCTCTTCGACCTCCTGAAGAGGGCTTCGAGAGCGGCGATGTTCGGACATGCCGGGTACGGTGCTGGCAGCAGGCGTGTCCGGGAAGAGAGACTCGGGAACCCGGGGGAAAGGGCACGCATGCGCCCTCGGTGGGCATCGGGCGGCCGACCGTGACAGCACGGTCGACCGGTCCGGGGTCCTCCGTGCCGTCAAGACAGGGCAGGAAGGACACGCATGCAGGAGCTGCGCCTCGTCGCGGTCAGCGAGGACGGTACGTACCTCGTCCTGGCCACCGCGGGCCGAGGCACCCGGTTCACCCTGCCCGTCGACGACCGGCTCCGCGCAGCGGTCCGTGGGCACTTCTCCCGCCTCGGCCAGTTCGAGATCGAAGTGGAGAGTCCCTTGCGCCCCAAGGAGATCCAGGCCCGCATCCGCTCCGGCGAGACCGCCGAGGAGATCGCCGAGTCGGCGGGTATCCCGGTCGAGCGCGTCCGCTGGTTCGAGGGACCGGTCCTGCAGGAACGCGAGTACATGGCCCAGCAGGCGCAGCGGGTCACCGTGCGCCGGCCGGGCGAGTCCACCCCGGGCCCGCCGCTCGGCGAGACCGTCGAGGAGCGCCTCGGCCGCGGCGGCGTCGACCTGGAAGAGGTCGAGTGGGACTCCTGGAAGTGCGAGGACGGCACCTGGCGCGTCCGGCTGTCGTTCTTCGAGGGCGGCCGCCCGCACGCCGCCGAGTGGACCTTCGACCCGCGCCGCCGGCACGTCTCCCCGCTCGATGAGATCGCCGCCCGCCTCACCTCCGTCGAATGGGACGACGACGGGCTGTCCGACACCGTGACGCCGCTCGTCCCGCGCCGTCCCGCGATGAAGGTCGTCGGCAGCGACCGCGAGGTGCGCGGGCTGCCCGCCGAACCCGAGCAGACCGGGCGGCCCGGCCCGCGGGAGCCGCTGCGCGCCGCCGAGCCGCGCGAGTACATCATCGAGCGCGGCCGCATGGTCGACCCGCGCCCCGCCTTCCGCGAGGCGCCGGAGAGCGCGCCGCTGCGCGAGGCGTCCGCACCGGCCGGGTTCCGCCCCGGCGAGCCGTCCCCGCGCGCACCGCAGGCGCCGAGCCCCGCGCCGCCGCGCGAGGAGCGCGCGCCCGAGCGCGAGGCCGCCGAGGCCGCGCGGGCCGCGAGTTCCGCGCGCGAGGTGGCCGAGACGCCGGACACCTCGCCCGCGCAGGACGAGGCGGAGCCGCTCGCGAGGCCCCGCGCGAGCGAGACCGCCCAGAACATCCGGACGGCGAGCGTCCGGGCGGTGGACGAGGACGAATCCGCCGAAGCGGAGGAGAGCGCGAGCGCGGTCGCCGAGTCTCCCGAGCACGAGGAGGCACACGCCGAACAGCCCGCCCAGGCCCAGGCGGCGGCCCAGGCGGACGAGCCCGCCACCGCTCCGGCGCAGGACGAGCACGAGGCCGCGCAGGCCGACGACGCGCACCAGCCGCACGACGAGGACCAGACCGCCGAGGCCGAGCAGGCTGAGCAGGCCGAGAGCGCCGTCGCCGAGGCGCGCGAGGTCCGTGAGCACGAGGAGCCGGGCGAGGCCGCGCACGGCGAGTCTTCGGCCGACGCGACCGTCCAGGCCGAGGACGAACCCGGCGAAGCGCAGCGGAGCGAGGCCGAGCGCCAGGTCGGCGAGGCGCCCGAACCCGTGGCCGCCGAGGAGACGGACGAAGCCGAGCCCGAGCCCGAGCCGGAGCACGCGTCGCGCGGTGCCGCCGCGCCGGCCGAGCCCGAGCCAGCGGTGCGGCGTCCCGCGCCGGAGGCGGCCGAGCCCGCGCGGGCCGAGCCGGCGCCGGCGAAGAAGCCCCCGGCGCCGCGGCAGCCGCCGCGGGCCCCGGCCAAGAAGAAGCCGGCGACCCGTCCCACCATGCCCGCCGCCGCCCAGGACAAGCCGGCCACCGGCTCCCCCGCCGCGGCCGCCGCGAGCGGCGAGGGCCCGGCGGCGCAGCGGCCCGCGCGGCGCCGCAAGGCCAAGGGCAAGCGCGCCTCCGTCCCGTCCTGGGACGAGATCATGTTCGGCGCGCGCCGCCCCGAGTAGCGGGCGGGGCGGCCAGGAACGGGGCGACCCAGTCGGGGGTGATCGCGGCGGCCAGCGCCACCGCGTCCCCCTCCGCCATGTCGGCCGAGGAGTAGCCGCCGTCGCCCGCCCCCACGGCGGCGACGAGGGTGGCGAGGCCGAGCCGGCGCTGGAACAGCGTGCGGCGGACGCGCCAGCCGACGACGGCGCCGTGCTCGACGACGACCTGGCGGCGGCGCAGCGAGCCCGAGCGGACGGTGAGGCGCCCGCCGCCGGAGGCGTGGCCGAGCTGCCGGTAGCGGTCCAGGCCGAGCGGGACGGCGAGGACCGCCAGCCCGGCGCACAGGTAGCCGACCCAGGGCTGGCCGGCCAGCACCGCGAGCACCGCGAACCCGGCCGGCGGCGCGGCGGCGCGGACGATGCGGCGGCCCCGCGCGGCGGGCGGGTGGGCGGTCAGCGGCCCGGGGACGGGCCCGAGGACGCGGGCGGCGAGGGCCTCGGCGACCGGGCGGGGCGCGGCGGGCAGCAGCCGGCCCCGGTGCGCGGCGTCCCCGAGGCCGGTGATGAGGGCGCCGAGCCGCGCCACCCCGGCGAGGCGCTCGAACGGGTTGTCGGTGAGCTCGACGCCGCGCAGCCGGCGGCGTTCGAGGGAGACGCTGCGGCGGGTGACCAGGCCGCGCTCGGCGACGACCGAGCCGTCCCGCTCGCGGACGGTGAAGTCCCAGTTGAAGAGCGTGAAGGCGATCACCGACATGACCGGCATCGCGATCAGCACCAGGATGACCAGCGCGAGGACGGCGGCGGTGGGCAGGCCGACCACGTCGTGGCCGACGTTCTCCACGCGCTCCCGCGTGATGAGGCCCAGATCGTCGCCGAGGTTGTAGAGGGTGCCGAGGAGGCTGCCCGCGACCGCGAACGGGGTCAGCAGGTAGGCGCCGCTGAGCGGGGCGTACACGTACCAGCGGCGCCTCATGCGGGCGAGGACCCGCTGGGGCGGGGCGTGGGCGTCCCTGGTCAGCAGGACGCGGCGGAGCCGTTCGGCCTCGTGGCGGGAGACGGCGTTGAGTTCGCCCTCGCCGCCGTCCGCGCCCGCGTCGATGTGGACGACCGCCAGGCCGAGCAGCCGGTGCGGAAGGGACGCGCTGATGTCGACCCCGCGGATGCGGTCGCGCGGGATGCTCTTGACCGAGCGTCCGATGAGCGCGCGCCGGAGTTCGATGCGGTCGCCGTGCAGGACGTAGGTGAACGTCATCCAGTCGGCGACGTGGAAGATCAGCCCCAGCGCGAGGCCGACCAGCGTGAAGTAGAACGCCGTGGACAGGCCGCCGACCAGCAGGCCCGTGGCCCCCGCCGCGAGAAGGGCGATCAGTTCGCGGACGGCGCCGACGACGAACGTGAGGGGATGCAGCCGCACGTTCACGTCGCGTCGTCGCGGAGGTCGTGCGCGCGGTGCGCCAGGTCCTCGGCGAGGCGGGTCGCCACGTCCACCGGAAGCCCG
The DNA here is from genome assembly GCF_040643275.1 of Spirillospora sp. NPDC047418. Taxonomy (NCBI): domain Bacteria; kingdom Bacillati; phylum Actinomycetota; class Actinomycetes; order Streptosporangiales; family Thermomonosporaceae; genus Spirillospora; species Spirillospora sp. NPDC047418. Next base: position 5,847 of record NZ_JBEYTW010000091.1, on the reverse strand, counting down.
GACAGCTCCGAGGAGCCGGTGTGGGACGCCGTGTTGACCTCGATGGTGGCGAGGCCCAGCATCCGTTCGATCCACCCCTGCTTGCTGTCGACGGTCTGGATGCGGCCGACGGGCACGAGCAGCCATTCGCGGCTGAACCAGCCCGTGCTGGTGTAGACGACGTCGGCGCTGACCTCCCAGCGGTGGACGCGGTAGCGCCAGACGGGGGCGACGGTCACCATCAGCAGCCCCGCGGCGCCGATGACGTAGGGCAGCCAGCTCACGCGGCCGGACGCCCAGCCCGGCAGGGCGTCCCAGCCGGAGTCGCCGAGCCAGGCGGCCACGCCCAGCGCGAGGCCGAACGCGAGCCCCCACAGCAGCAGGTACTCGATCGCCCAGTGCGCGATCGCGCGGGGCGAGACCCGGTTCTCGGGCGGCCGCAGCCGCGGCGGGTGCGGCCCCCCGCCGTCCTCCTGGTGACCGCGCCGCACCGTCGTCACACCGCGAGTTTAGAACGCCGGAGGCGCCCTCCAGCCGCTCCGTCCGGCGCGATTCACCGGAATCGGCGGCACGATCACGCGGCCGGCGGCGTTTTGTCAGTGACGCGTGCGATGTTGGTGACGCGTCTCGTGCCCCTGGGCCGGGCGCGGCAGGGGCGGCGGAAAAACCGCATGCACACCACCCCGGACAACGCATATTTTGGCTGGTCCCCCGTCGGAGGGGAACAGACGTCCGGCAGACGACTCCCTAGGAGATCACATGACCTACGCGATCCAGGCCGAGGGCCTGGAGAAGCGGTTCGGTGAGACCCGGGCGCTGGCGGGCGTCTCGCTCACCGCCGAGCCCGGGACGGTCCTCGGAGTGCTGGGGCCCAACGGCGCCGGCAAGACGACCATGACCCGCATCCTCGCCACGCTGATCGAGCCGACCGCCGGGTCCGCCCGCGTCGGCGGGTTCGACGTGCTGCGGGACGCGCACAAGGTGCGGCAGCTCATCGGCCTCACCGGCCAGTACGCCGGGGTCGACGAGATGCTGACCGGCACCGAGAACCTCGTGCTGATCGGCCGCCTGCTCGGCATCCCGCGCCGGGCCGCCAAGGCGCGGGCCGCCGAACTGCTCGACCGCTTCCAGCTCACCGACGCCGCCGAGCGCCCGGCCAAGACCTACTCGGGCGGGATGCGCCGCCGCCTCGACCTGGCGGCGAGCCTGGTCGGGCGCCCGCAGATCCTCTTCCTGGACGAGCCGACCACCGGCCTCGACCCGCGCAGCCGCAACGGCCTGTGGGACATCGTGCGCGGCCTCACCGACGACGGCGTCACCGTCCTGCTCACCACGCAGTACCTGGAGGAGGCCGACCAGCTCGCCGACGACATCATCGTGATCGACCGCGGGGAGGCCATCGCGCACGGCACGTCCGACACGCTGAAGTCGCAGGTCGGCGGCCAGGTGCTGGAGGTGCGCCCGGTCCACGGGAGCGACGGCGACACCGTCGCGAAGATCGTCGGCGAGCTCGCCGAGACCGAGCCGGAGCTGCGCGACGGCCTGATCAGCGCGCCGATCACCGACCCGCAGCTCATGCCCGCCGTGGTGCGCCGCCTCGACGACGCCGGCGTCGCGGTCGGCGAGCTGTCGCTCCGCAAATCCAGCCTGGACGAGGTGTTCTTCGCCCTCACCGGCCACCACACCGACGACATCGACGCCGAGGCCGGCGAGCTGGCCCAGTCCGTCGACAAGGAAGGGGCGTCGACATGACCACCGCGTCGCTCGCGCCGCAGGACCTGGCCAAGCGGGTCGCGCCCGGTACGGCCATGCGCAACACGGCCACCCTGGCCTGGCGCAACCTCGTCCAGATCAAGCACAACCCGATGGAGCTGCTGGACCTGTCCATCCAGCCCATCATGTTCGTGCTGCTGTTCGCGTACGTGTTCGGCCCCGCGATGGCGGGCAGCGTCGAGGCGTACCTGCCCGTCGTCATCCCCGGCATCATCGCGCAGAACGCGCTGTTCGCCGGGATGAGCACCGGTTTCGGGCTGAACACCGACATCACCAAGGGCGTGTTCGACCGGTTCCGGAGCCTGCCGATCGCCCGCAGCGCCCCGCTCGCCGGGCGGATCATCGCCGACACCGCCAAGCAGGCGTGGTCGATGCTGATCCTGCTGCTGGTCGGCTTCGCCATCGGCTTCCGCATCGGCACGAACGTGTTCGCGCTGCTCGGCGCGTTCGTCCTCCTGCTGGCCTTCGCGGTCCTGTTCTCCTGGACGTCGGTCTACATCGCGATGAAGGTCAACGAGCCGGAGAAGGTGCAGATCTTCGGGTTCGTGGTGATCTTCCCGCTGAGCTTCCTCAGCACCGCGTTCATCCCGAACACCGAGGGCATCCCCGGCCCGGTCGCGTTCGTCATGGACAACAGCCCCGTGACGCAACTCGTCGAGGCGATGCGCGGCCTCCTCGTCGGCGGCCCCGTCTTCGAACACGCCTGGATAGCCCTCGCCTGGGGCGTCGGCATCTCCCTGGTCTTCGCCCCCCTGTCCCTCCGAGCCTTCAAACAGCGCGCGTGATCTGCTCGGTCCGGTCAGCCGAGCGCGAAGTCGGCGAGGACGTCGGGGAAGGTTTTTGTGCGGCCGTGGTTGTAGGCGGTGGTGAAGGCTTCCTCGTCCAGGTCTGTGCGGGTGGCGGTCTCTATGGCGACTACGTCGGGTAGGGAGAGGTCGCGGGAACCGCGTAGGGCGTCGGCGGTGCCCAGGAGTTCGGCGGCGCGGGCCGGGTCGCCTAGGACGCGGGCGCGTTCGGCGTGGCCGGCCAGGACGTGGGAGACGATCGGGTAGTCCTGGGCCTGGACGGCGCCGCGCAGGGCCTCGTCCAGGCGGGCCGTGGCGGCGTCCAGGGCGCCCATCGCCAGGTCGAGCTGGGCGCGGGCGCAGAGGATCATGGCGCGGAACTGCGCGGGGCCCGGCAGGTCCGCGGTGAGCTCGTCGGCGCGTGACAGGCGGCGCAGCGCCTCGGCGGTGTCGCCGGAGCGGCGGGCGAACTCGCCGAGCTGGTAGTGCAGGGCGGCCGTCTCCTCCGCGTTGGTCGAGACGGAGTCGCGGAGGGCGGCGTGCAGCAGCGCCTCGGCCCGGTCGCGTTCGCCGATGAGGTCCAGCCCGTTCGCCAGCCTCATGTGGACGTGCAGCAGGCCGGCCGTGCCGCCGCCCAGCTCGGCGTTGAGCCGCAGGGCCTCCTCGTACAGGTCGACGGCGCCGCGGTGGTCGCCGCGGCGGCCGAGGATCTCCGCCTGCGAGGTGAGGGTGACCGACAGGCCCCAGCGGTCGCCCGACTCGCGGAACGCGGCGAGGGCGTGGTCGAAGTCGTGCGCGGTCTGCCCCGTCCGGCCGAAGTTGTTGGCGATCTGGCCGCGCACGAAGTACGCCAGGCCGCGCACCCACGGGTCGGGGTCGTCCAGCAGGGTCTCGATGCCGGGGGCGGACGCCGGGTTCCAGCCGACCGTGTACATCTGGACGGTCTCGAGCATCAGCCGCAGCACCGGGTGCAGGGACGCGCGGCCGAGCCCGGCGCAGATGCCCTCCGCGCGGGCGAGCCAGCCGGGGATGCGGTCCGCGCCCTGCTGGTCGTCCAGCAGCGTCAGGGCGCCGATCGCGAGGGCGCGGGCGGTGGTCTGGTCGTCGGGGACGTCCGGGAGCGCGAGGATCTCGGTCAGGCCCTCGACGGCGTCGCCGAGCCGCCCGTGCAGGAACCAGTACCAGCCGAGCGCCGCGCAGAACCGCATGGCGAGCGGCGCGTCCCGCGCCGAGATCGCCCAGTGCAGGGCGGCGGAGATGTTGTCGAGTTCCGTGGTGAGCAGGTGCAGCCAGGGCAGCTGCCCCGCGCGGTACAGGTGCGGTTCGGCCTCCTCGGCGAGCCCGAGGAAGTACTCCGCGTGCGCCCGCCTCGTCGCGGTCTCGCCGCCCGACTCGGCGAGGCGTTCGAGGCCGTAGGCGCGGATCGTCTCCAGCATCCGGTAGCGGGGCTCGGGGCCGGTGATGGTCAGCAGCGACTTGTCGACGAGCGCGGTGAGCAGGTCGAGGACGGCGGCGCGGTCCAGGCCCGGCTCCGCGCACACCGCCTCGGCGCCCTCCAGGGTCGCGCCGCCGGGGAAGGCGGCGAGGCGGCGCCACAGCGTCCGCTCGGGCTCCTCCAGCAGGTCCCAGCTCCACTCGACGACGGCGCGCAGCGTCCGGTGCCGCGGCATCGCGGTGCGGCTGCCCGCGGTGAGCAGCCGGAACCGGTCGTCGAGGCGGTCGGCGATCTGGGCGGGCGTCATCGCGCGGAGCCGGGCGGCGGCCAGCTCGATCGCCAGCGGCATCCCGTCCAGGGCCCGGCAGGTCCGCACGACCGCCGCGACGTTCCCGGCGGTGACCGCGAAGCCCGGCGAGACGGCGGCGGCACGGTCGGCGAACAGCCGGACGGCCGGGGAGGCCGCCGCCTCCGCGGGCCCGGCGGACGGCGGCGGCGGTTCGAGCGGCTCGACCGGCCAGAGCGTCTCGCCGGTGATGCCGAGCGGTTCCCGGCTCGTCGCGAGGATCCGGACGCCGGGACAGCTCTCCAGGACGGTCCCGGCGAGCCGCGCGGCGGCGTCCAGCAGGTGCTCGCAGTTGTCCAGCACCACCAGGAGCCGCCGCCCCGACAGCGCGGAGACGAGCCGGTCGACCGGGTTCGGGGCCGCCGCGTGGCCGCCGATCAGCGCCATCTCGCGGAGCCCGAGCGCGGTGCTGACGGCGGCCGGGACCTCGGCCGGGTCGGTGACCGGGGCGAGCTCGACGAGCCGGGCCTCGCCCGGCGCCCGGCCGGCGGCCTCCAGCGCCAGCCGGCTCTTGCCGGAGCCGCCGGCGCCGGTGAGCGTGACGAGCCGCGCCCGCGCCAGCAGGCCGGCCACCCGCTCGAGGTCGGTGTCGCGGCCGATGAAGCTGGTCAGCCGGGCGGGCAGGTTGCCCTTGTCCTGGTCGGCCGGGGCGGTGTCCGGGGCGGCGGGCGGTGCGGTGGGCGGTGCGAGGGACGGGTCCTGCCGCAGCACCGACAGGTAGACGGCCGCCAGGTCGGGGGACGGGTCGACGCCGAGCTCCTCCCCCAGGGCGCGTCTGGCCTCGTCGTAGCGGGCGAGGGCCTCGGCCTGGTGCCCGGCCGCGTAGAGGGCGCGCATGAGCAGCGCCGTGACGGGTTCGCGGAGCGGGTCGCCGGCGGCGAGCGCGCGCAGCTCCGGGATCACCTCGGTGTGGCGGCCGAGCGCCAGATCGGCGGCGAGCCGCTCCTCCAGCGCGGCGCGGCGCAGCGCGTCCAGGCGGGCGGCGGGCGCGTCCGCGAACCGGAGCCCGGCGGCGCCGGCGAGCGCCGGGCCGCGCCACAGTGCGAGCGCCCCGGCGAGCCCGGCGGACCGGTCGGCCGGCGACGCGGCCCGGCGCGCGGCGCGGACCCGCGCCTCGAAGTCGTGGGCGTCCACGGCCCGCGGCGGTACGGCGAGCCGGTACCCGCCGGGCCGCGTCTCGACCAGCTCGGGGCCGATCGCGGCGCGCAGCCGGCGGACGAGGGACTGCAGCGCGTTGGGCGCGCCGCCCGGCACGCCGTCCTCCCACAGCGCGTCGATGATCCGCTCGGCCGGGATGAGCGTGCCGGGGTCGAGCGCGAGCAGCGTCAGCAGTGCCCGCAGCCGCGCACCGCCGACGGCCAGGGGCGCGCCGCCGTCCGCCGCCCGCACCTCCAGCGGCCCCAGAATCCCGATCCGCACCCGCCGATTGTCCCTTACTCCCGGAACGCCGGACGCCCCGGCGGCGATGATGCAGCCGGCCCCGGTCGGGGTGATAGCATGATGCTCGTTGGTGTTCGATCGACGTGAGA
>NZ_JBEYTW010000090.1:0-36124 GCF_040643275.1 Spirillospora sp. NPDC047418 | reverse complement strand
CCACACCACTCTTCCCGCCCCCGCGGCTCTCCCGATGTCCCGGGCGGGTTGTCTCCCGGGCGTCCGGGGGAGCGCGCCGGGGCACGGCGCCACGCGTCAGGACGCGCCGAGCTTCTCCAGGATCAGCTCGCGCGCCCGCCCGGCGTCGGCCTGCCCACGGGTGGCCTTCATGACGGCGCCGACGAGCGCACCGGCCGCGGCGACCTTGCCGGCCCGGATCTTGTCGGCCACGGCCGCGTTGTCGGCGATCACCTGGTCGATGACCGACGACAGCTCGCCCTCGTCGCTGACGACCTTCAGGCCCCGCTTCGCGACGACCTCGTCCGGCGTGCCCTCCCCGGCGAGGACGCCCTCGAACACCTTCCGGGCCAGCTTGTCGTTCAGCTCCCCGGCCGTGATCATCGCCTGCACCCGCGCGACCTGCTCCGGCGTGATCGGCAGGTCCGCCAGCTCGACGCCCTGCTCGGTCGCCCGCCGCGACAGCTCGTTCATCCACCACTTGCGCGCCGCGGGCGCGTCGGTGCCCTGCGCGACCGTCGCCTCGATGAGGTCGACGGCGCCGGCGTTGACGACGTCCCGCAGCTCCAGGTCGGACAGGTTCCACTCCGCCTGGATGCGGCGGCGCCGCGCCGCGGGCAGCTCGGGCAGCGACGCGCGGATCTCCTCGACCCACTCCCGCGACGGCGCCATCGGCACCAGGTCGGGCTCGGGGAAGTACCGGTAGTCCTGCGCCTCCTCCTTGCTGCGGCCGCTCGTCGTCCGGCCGGTGTCCTCATGGAAGTGGCGGGTCTCCTGGACCACGCGGCCACCGGCGTCCAGCACGCCGGCCTGCCGCTCGATCTCCGACCGGACCGACCGCTCCACCGACCGCAGCGAGTTGACGTTCTTCGTCTCCGTCCGCGTGCCCCACTCCCGCGCGCCGCGCGGCATCAGCGAGACGTTCACGTCGCAGCGCATCGAGCCCTGCTCCATGCGGACGTCGGAGACGCCCAGCGACCGGACCAGCTCCCGCAGCTCCGTCGCGTACGCGCGCGCCACCAGCGGCGCCCGGTCACCGGTCGCCGGGATCCCCCGGGTGACGATCTCCACCAGCGGGATGCCGGCGCGGTTGTAGTCGACGAGCGAGTACTCGGCCCCCTGGATGCGCCCGGTCGCGCCGCCGACGTGCAGCGACTTGCCGGTGTCCTCCTCCATGTGGACGCGCTCGATCTCGATCCGGTACGTCTCGCCGTCCACCTCGACGTCCAGGTGGCCGTCCACGCACAGCGGCTCGTCGTACTGCGAGATCTGGAAGTTCTTCGGCATGTCCGGGTAGAAGTAGTTCTTCCGGGCGAACCGGCACCACTCCACGATGTCGCAGTTCAGCGCCAGGCCGATCTTGATGATGCCCTCGATCGCCGCGTGGTTGGTCACCGGCAGCGCCCCGGGCAGCCCCAGGCACACCGGGCACACGTGCGTGTTCGGCTCGGCCCCGAACTCGGTCGGGCACCCGCAGAACATCTTCGACGCCGTGCCCAGCTCGATATGCGTCTCGATCCCCAGCACCGGCTCGAACTTCGCCAGCGCCTCGTCATAGCTCATCAGCGTCGGGGTCGTCACTTCGCCTCCACCAGTTCCGGGGCCTGGGCCAGCAGGGGGCCGCCCCAGCGGTCTTCCAGGGCCCGCTCGACGGCGGCGCCGACGCGGTAGACGCGGTCGTCGCCGAGGACGGGTGCCATGATCTGCAGGCCGACGGGCAGGCCGTCCGCCAGGCCGCACGGCACCGAGATCGCGGCGTTGCCGGTGAGGTTCGCCGGGATGGTGCACAGGTCGGCCAGGTACATCGCGACCGGGTCGTCGGCGCGCTCGCCGATCGGGAACGCGGTGGTCGGCGTCGTCGGCGAGACCAGCACGTCCACCTGCTCGAACGCGGCCTCGAAGTCGCGCTTGATCAGCGTGCGGACCTGCTGCGCCTTGCCGTAGTAGGCGTCGTAGTAGCCCGACGACAGCGCGTAGGTGCCGAGCATGATGCGCCGCTTGACCTCGGGGCCGAAGCCCTCGGCGCGGGTCAGCGCCATGACCTCCTCGGCGCTGCGGGAGCCGTCGTCGCCGACGCGCAGGCCGTACCGCATGGCGTCGAAGCGGGCCAGGTTGGACGAGCACTCCGACGGTGCGATCAGGTAGTAGGCGGGCAGCGCGTAGGTGAAGTTCGGGCAGGACACCTCGACGACCTTCGCGCCGAGGGACTCCAACACCTCGACCGCCTCGTTGAACCGGGCGGTCACACCCGGCTGGTAGCCGTCGCCGGCGAACTCCTTCACGACGCCGACGCGCAGCCCGTCGACGTCGCCGCGCCGCGCGGCCTCCACGACCGGCGGGACGGCCTCGTTCACCGAGGTGGAGTCCATCGGGTCGTGGCCGCTGAACGCCTCGTGCAGCAGCGCCGCGTCGAGCACGTTGCGCGCGAACGGGCCGGGCGTGTCCAGCGAGGACGCGAACGCGATCACCCCGTACCGGGACGAGCCGCCGTAGGTGGGCTTCATCCCGACGATGCCGGTGACGGCGGCGGGCTGCCGGATGGAGCCGCCGGTGTCGGTGCCCGTCGACAGCGGCGCCTCGTAGGCGGCGACGGCCGCCGACGACCCGCCGGACGAGCCGCCGGGGACGCGCTCCAGGTCCCACGGGTTGCGCGAGGTCACATAGGCGCTGTTCTCGGTGGACGACCCCATGGCGAACTCGTCCATGTTGGTCTTGCCGAGGATCACCAGCCCGGCCTGCCGCAGCCGCGCCGTGATGGTCGCGTCGTACGGCGGCCGCCAGCCCTCAAGGATCTTGGACCCGGCGGTGGTCGGCATGTCGGTCGTGGTGAACACGTCCTTGTGCGCGATCGGGACGCCGGCCAGCGGGCCGAGCTCCTCCCCCGCCGCGCGCCGCTCGTCCACCTTCCGCGCCTGCGCCAGCGTCGTGTCGCGGTCGACGTGCAGGAACGCGTTGACCTGCCCGTCCACGGCCGCGATGCGGTCCAGGTGCGCCCCGGCCACCTCGACGGCCGACACCTCTCCGGCGGTGAGCAGCTCTCCGAGCTCCGCCGCGCTCTTCCCGACCAGCTCCATCAGGCCTCCTCGTCCAGGATCCGCGGGACGCGGAAGCGCTGCTCCTCGGCGGCAGGCGCGCCGGACAGGGCCTGCTCGGGCGTGAGGCACGGCCGTACCTCGTCCGCCCGGTAGACGTTGGTCAGCGGGAGCGCGTGCGAGGTGGGCGGGATGTCCTCCGCCGCGACCTCCTGCACCCGCGCGACCGCGGAGATGATCTGGTCGAGCTGGGCGGCGAGATGGTCGAGTTCATCGTCGCCGAGCGCCAGCCGGGACAGCCGAGCGAGGTGCGTGACCTCGTCACGGGTGATGGCGGACATGAGAGAGACCGTTCCTGCGATGAAGTGGGTTCACCGCCATCCTATGGGCCCGGCGCCCCGCCGCCCGACAGGTTTGCGCGGGCCCGGATCCCGGCGCGCCGTTTCGTCTCCGCCTGCGGGGAAGGGATGTCACGTCCACCCCCGGGACGACGAGAGGAGCCCGCCGTGACCATCGGCGGCAGCATCGCCCTGATCATCATCGGCGCGATCCTGGCCTATGCGGTCAACTACGAGTTCAGCGGCATCGACATCCGCCTGGTCGGCGTGATCCTGATGGTCGGCGGCCTGATCGGCCTGGTCGTCGGCATCGTCCGGATCGCCTCCGCCCGCCGCGCGGTCGACCGCCGCCCCCCGCCCCGCGTCCGCGAGGAGTACTACGAGGACGAGTACGAGACCCGCCGCCGCCCGTACTGACCCCTACTGCGGCGGCTGCGGCGGCTGGTACTGCTGCGGCACCGGCTGCTGCGGCCCCGTACCCCGCTGCGGATACGGCTGCCCCACCGGCGGAGCGCCCCCCGCCTGCTGCTGGAACGGGAACGTCACCGTCTTCGCCGGCGACTCCGTTGCGCTCATCCCGGCCAGCGCGCCCGCCCCGATGACCGCGGCCGACAGCATGACGAACCCCCCGAGGAGCACGCTGATGAGGTCGCCCATGTTGGCGTCGCTCTGGTTGTCGGGCAGGTCCGACATGACACCGAAGAACACGCCTCCGGCCACCAGGATGCACATGCCAAGGATCACTGCGCGCGCGGCGTTCATGACGCGTGATGGTAGCGCCCCCGCCGACACCGCGTAATACCAACAGCAAACCATCCAGTCATACCCGCCGCTCCCCCACCGCAGGCGCTCGGCACGGGCCGGAACGACGACCACGCGCACCCCTGGGAGATCACGCAGCTGGTTCCGGGGTTATCTGGGTGTGGCGGCGGAGCCAGTCGGTGGCGGTGGCGGCGTCCATGGGGCGGCCGAAGTGCCAGCCCTGGGCGGCGTCGCAGCCCATGTCGCGGAGGGCTTCGGCGGTGGCGGGGTCTTCGACGCCTTCGGCGACGGAGCGGAGGCCGAGGGTGCGGACGAGGTCGACGATCGAGCGGACGATGACGGCGTCGTCCGGGGAGTCGGCGATGCGGCGGACGAAGGAGGCGTCGATCTTGATCTCTTCGACGGGCAGTCGCTTGAGCCGGACGAGGGAGGAGTAGCCGGTGCCGAAGTCGTCCAGGCTGAGCGGGATGCCGAGGTCGGCGAGGGCGCCGACGGTCTCGGAGGCGTAGGCGGGCTCGTTCATCAGGATCCGCTCGGTGATCTCCAGCTGGAGCGCGGCGGCGGGCAGGCCGCGGGCGAGCAGGCCCTCCTCGATGGTCTCGGCGAGGCCGGTGTCGAGGAGGTCGCGGCCGGAGGCGTTGACGGCGACCTGGACGGCGAGGTCCGCGCGCCACCAGGCGGCGGTCTGCGCGAGCGCGGCGGTGACGACGTGGTGGGTGATGGAGCGCATCAGGTAGGTCTGCTCGGCGACGGACAGGAACGCCTCGGGTTCGAGGAGGCCCTGGTCGGGGTGCCGCCAGCGCAGCAGGGCCTCCATGCCGACGAGGTGTCCGTCCCGCAGCGAGACCTTCGGCTGGTAGAACAGCTCGAGTTCGGAGCGGTCGATGGCGCGGCGGAGGTCGCCGAGCATGCTGAGCCGGGCCGGGGAGTTGCGGTCCTTGGCCGGCGAGTAGATCTCGACGCCGGTGCGGGCCTCCTTGGCGTTGTACATGGCGACGTCGGCGCGCTGCAGGAGCAGTTCGAAGTCGGGCGCGTGGTCGGGGAACAGCGCGATGCCGACGCTGGCCTCCAGGTCGAACGACATGCCGTCGAGGCGGACGGGCTCGCTGAGCGCGGCGCGCAGCCGGGCGGCGACCTCGCGGGCGGCGGCCTCGTCGCGGACGGTCGGCAGCAGCACCGCGAACTCGTCGCCGCCGAGCCGCGCGACGAGGTCGCCGGGGCGGACGCTGTGGGTGAGCCGGTGCGCGACGAGCTGCAGGAGGCGGTCGCCGGTGGGGTGGCCGAGGGTGTCGTTGACCTCCTTGAACCGGTCGAGGTCGAGCAGGAACAGCCCGGCGCGGTGGTCGGGCGGCTCGGCGGTCTTGCGGCGGGCGAGGCGGCGCCGCTCGGCGCCGCGCGCTTCGGCGAGGGCCTCCTCGGTGCGGACGATCAGCAGCTTGCGGTTGGGCAGCCCGGTCAGCCCGTCGTGCAGCGCCTGGTGCTCGCGCCGCACCGACACCGACGCGTTCATGTAGACGGCGATGAACGGCAAAACGATGAGCGGCACGAACAGGGCTGACCGGTCCATCGCGACGACCATCAGCGGGGCCAGGCCGAGCAGGGCCAGGTGGACGAGCACCTGGTAGGCGAGGTCCATGCGGAGCGCCTTGACCAGCGAGACGCGCGCGTGCAGGGCGACGGCGGAGCCGACGAGGGTGTCGTTGCAGGCGAAGTAGACGGCGCCGGCGAGCGCGATCGCGGGCAGGTCGGAGCCGTGCGGCACCCACAGGTCGGACGGGGTCGCGAGGTCGCCGAACAGGGCGAGGACGAGCTGGGCGGCGGCGAGGCTGAGGGTGTACTGGGCGGCGTTGAAGGCGATCCGGTGCGGGGCGCGGCCGCGGAAGATCCCGCAGGTGATGACGGCGACGGCCTGCAGGGCGGCGGCGATGGGCAGGCCGGCGTACAGCAGCGCGGCGAACGAGAACGTGGTCGAGGTGGTGGCGCCGTTGTTCTCGGTGGAGCCGGGGGTGATGATCGGGCGCAGCTCGCCGAAGACGATGAAGCAGCCGAGGATCCAGAACAGGGGCGTGCTGACGAGCGCGTCCAGGTCGGCGGAGCTCAGCCCGGAGAACGCGGCCCCGCCGGCCGTGACGCCGAGCAGGATGACCACGACGAAGTAGATCCACAACGGGGAACCACGGCGCGGGGCCGTGTTCCGTGTGTTGTTCGGGTCCTTCATCACATCCTCGGGGGGTTCGGGGGGCCGTCCCCCGGCACCGGGCGTCCCCGACCTCGGGGGACGCCCCCCGGGTGTTACGTCCGGAGATTCAGGTACAGGTCGTGATGAGAGGGAGAGTACGGCCTTCGCTCAACTTCGCGAAACCGTTTGCGTACGTTCCGTTATGGAGTTCCGTACCCGCCGCTCATCGTTGGGTAATGGGAGTGTACCCCTGAGTAACGCGAACCTGGTGAGACCCCCATGATCACGCGCGGTCATTCATCGGCGCGCAACGTCACGTCTTTGGCCGCATCCGGTCCGTCGGCGAGCAGTACGCGGAAGCCGTCCTCCGCCAGAACCGGTACGCCCAGCTTCACGGCTTTGTCGTACTTCGACCCGGGATTGTCGCCCGCGACCACGAAGCCCGTCTTCTTCGACACCGAGCCGGACACCTTGCCGCCGAGCCGCTGCACCGCCTCGGTCGCCGAGTCCCGGCTGTACTCCTCCAGCGAGCCGGTGATCACCACGGTGACGCCCTCCAGCGGGCGCGGGCCCGCGGCGCCCTCGTCCTCCATCCGGACCCCGGCGGCCCGCCACTTGTCGACGATCTCCCGGTGCCAGTCGACCGCGAACCACTTCTTGATCGACGCCGCGATCGTCGGCCCGACGCCGTCGACCGCCGCGAGCTCCTCCTCGGTCGCGTTCGCGATCGCGTCCATCGAGCGCATCTCGCGGGCCAGGTCGCGCGCGGCCGACGGGCCCACGTGCCGGATCGACAGCGCCACCAGCACCCGCCACAGCGGCTGCCGCTTGGCCTTCTCCAGCTCCTCGAAGAGGATCTCGACGGTCTTCTTCGGCTCGCCCTCCTTGTTGGCGAAGAACGACACGACCTTCGGCTCGCCGGTCTTCGTGTCGGTCTTCGCGGTGCCGGTCTTGGAGTCCAGCACGATGCTCCGGATGGGCAGCAGCCGGTCGACCGTCAGGTGGAACAGGTCGCCCTCGTTCCTGACCGGCGGGTCGGACGGCTCCAGCGGCTGCGTCAGCGCGGTCGCCGCCACGTATCCGAGCGCCTCGATGTCGAGCGCGTTGCGGCTCGCCACGAAGTACAGCCGCTCGCGCAGCTGCCCCGGGCAGTACTGCGTGTTCGGGCACCGGATGTCGGCGTCGCCCTCCTTCTCGTACGCCAGCTCGGTGCCGCACTCGGGGCAGTGCGCGGGCATGTGGAACTCGCGCTCGGAGCCGTCCCGCAGCGCGGTCACCGGCGCGACGATCTCCGGGATGACGTCGCCGGCCTTGCGCAGCACGACGGTGTCGCCGATCAGCACGCCCTTGCGCTTGACCTCGCTCCCGTTGTGCAGTGTGGCCCGGTCGACCGTCGACCCCGCGACCTTCACCGGCTCCATCTCGCCGTACGGGGTGATGCGCCCGGTCCGCCCGACACCGACCCTGATGTCGAGGAGCCTGGTGTTGACCTCCTCCGGCGGGTACTTCCACGCGATCGCCCAGCGCGGCGCGCGGCTCGTCGACCCGAGCCGCCGCTGCAGCGCGAACTGGTCGACCTTCACCACGACGCCGTCGATCTCGTAGGCGGGGTCGTGCCGGTGCTCGCCGTACTCGTCGATGTACGCGCGGACGGCGTCCATCCCGCCGACGACCTGGTAGCGGTCGCTGACCGGCAGCCCCCAGCCGCGCATCAGCTCGTACGCCCCGGACTGGCTCTCCGGATACGTCCCGCCCCGCCAGGCGCCGAACCCGTGGACGAGCATGCCGAGCGGCCGGTGCGCGGTGACCCGCGGGTCCTTCTGCCGCAGCGACCCCGCCGCCGCGTTGCGCGGGTTGGCGAACGGCTCCCGGCCCGCCTCGACCTGCGCGGCGTTGACCTGCTCGAACCCCTCGACCGGCAGGAAGACCTCGCCGCGCACCTCCAGGACGTCCGGCCAGCCCTCCCCCGCCAGCCGGTCCGGGATGTCGGCGATGGTGCGGATGTTGTTGGTGACGTCCTCGCCGGTGCGCCCGTCGCCGCGGGTCACCCCGCGGGTCAGCCGCCCGTTCTCGTAGACCAGCGCGATCGCCAGCCCGTCGATCTTCAGCTCGCACAGGTAGCCGGCGACCTCGCCGACCTCCTTGACGACGCGCTCGTCCCACGCGAGCAGCTCGTCGGCGCTCATCGCGTTGTCGAGGCTCTGCATCCGCTCCAGGTGCTGGACGGTCGCGAAGTCGGTGACGATCGGCGCGCCGACCCGCTGCGTCGGCGAGTCGGGCGTGACCAGCTCCGGATGCCGCTCCTCCAGCGCGCGGATCTCCCGCATCCGCTGGTCGTAGTCGGCGTCGGTGAGCGTCGGCTGGTCGAGGACGTAGTACCGGTAGTTGGCCTCGTCGAGTTCTTCGGTCAGCCGGCGGTGCCGCTGCCGCGCCTCGGTGGGAACGCCGTCGCTCATGGTCATGCCCTCATTCTCGCCGCCACGTCCGACATTATGAGGCCACTCAGTCGGCGGCCTCATAGAGCATCCGGGCCGTGTCGCGGCACCGTTCAAGCGCTTCCCGGACGTACCGGGGCGAGGCGCCCGCCATGCCGCAGGCCGGGGTGATCACGACCTGTTCCGCGAGTCGCGCGGCCGGGAAACCGAGCCGCCGCCACAGCCCCCGCACCGGCTCGCCGGTCGCCCGCAGGGACGGCAGGACGCCGTCGGTGCCGGGGACCGCGCCGAGGAACAGGGCCGTTCCCGCGTCGATCGCCTCCCCCACGGCGTCGTCGTCGCGCCGCGGCACCCGCGCCAGATCGACCGAGATCGCCTTCGCGCCGGCGCCGCGCAGCAGCCCGTACGGGACGTTCCGGGCGCAGCAGTGCACGACGGGGTAGGCGGCGTCGTCCCCGCAGGCCGCCTCGATCACCGTCCGGAGGGCGTCCTCGGCGACGGGCTCCTCGATGGCGCGCAGCCGGGAGAACCCGCTGGCCGTCGGGACCGATCCGGCCAGGACGGCGGGCAGGCCCGGCTCGTCCAGCTGCAGGACGATCCGCGCGGCGGGCAGCCGGCGCCGGACGTCGGCGACGTGCCCGGCGACGCCCTCGGCGAGCGAGGCGGCCAGGTCGCGGACGGCGCCCGGGTCCTTCAGCGCCCGGTCGCCGTGCCGCAGCTCGATCGTGGACGCCAGCGTCCACGGCCCGCACACCTGGATCTTGAACGGCCCGTCGTGCCCGCCCGCGACCTCCTCCAGGACGTCCAGGTCCCGCGCGAGGTGGTCGCGGGCGCGCAGCGTGTCGCGGCCGGGCCGGTCGGAGAACCGCCACCCGGACGGCTCCACCCGCACCGCCATGTCGATCAGCAGCCCGGCCGTTCGCCCGGTCAGGTCGGCGCCGGGGCCGCGGGCGGGCAGCTCCGGCAGGTGCGGCAGCTCGGGCAGCTCGCCGAGGACGACGCGCAGCGCCTCCGCCGGGTCGGTCCCGGGATACGAGCCGACACCGGTCGCCGTTCCGGCCTGCCAGGGGTAATCGGTCACACCGGGAAGCCTAGCGGCGCGGTGATCACAGCAGTCCGGCGAGCCGGTCCAGGTAGCGGAGCGTGTCGTCCTCGGGCTCGGTCTTCAGGTTGAACAGCACCTCGTCGACGCCCGCGGCCTCCAGCTCGGCGACGGTCTCGCTCCTGCCGGGCGCCCCGAACACCGTGACCGGCACCCGCCGCCCCGCCCGCTCCCGCAGCTCGGCGATCTGCGCCGTCAGCACGTCCGTGCCGCGCCCGTAGATCGGCATCCAGCCGTCGCCGAACTCGACGACCCGGTCGAAGGTCGTCGGCCCGGCTCCGCCGATCATCACGGGCGGGTGCGGGTCCTGGACGGGCTTCGGGTACGAGAACACCGGGTCGAAGTCGACGAACTCGCCGTGGAACTCGGCCTCGTCCTTCGTCCACAGCTCCTTGACGGCCAGCACGCGCTCGCGGAGCAGCCGCACCCGGGTGGTGGGCTCGGTGCCGTGGTTGCGCATCTCCTCCCGGTTCCAGCCGGCGCCGACGCCGAGCACGGCGCGGCCGCCGGAGACCAGGTCGAGGGAGGCGACCTCCTTCGCGAGGTGGATCGGGTCCCGCTGGACGACCAGCGCGATGCCCGTCCCGACGCGGAGCCGCTCGGTCACCGTCGCCGCGGCGGTCAGCGCCACGAACGGGTCGAGGGTCCGGTAGTACATCCGGGGCAGTTCTGCCCCGCCCGGCCACGGCGACTCGCGCTTCACCGGGATGTGGGTGTGCTCGGCCAGGAACAGCGACCCGAGCCCGCGCTCCTCCAGCGCCCGCCCGAGCGCCGCCGGCCCGATTCCGTCATCGGTCACGAACGTCGAAACACCGAACTCCACGAAACGCCTCCCAAGATCGCCCTACCGGACCATAAGCCACCGCCGCCCCCGCTGATTCCCCCGGGCCGCCGCCCCGCCCTCGGGCCGCACCCCACAGCGCACGGGCCGCCCCGACCTGAGCCGCGTCCCACGGCGCACGGCCGCCCCGACCTGAGCCGCGTCCCACGGCGCACGGCCGCCCCGGTCTGAGCCGCGTCCTATGGCGCACGGCCGCCCCGGTCTGAGCCGAGTTCCACGGCGCACGGGCCGCGGTGGTGGGGGCGGGTCAGGCTGGGATGCGGGCGGCTTCGGCGATCGTGGTCGAGGCGAGGACGCGGTCGCCGGCGTAGAGGACGGCGGTCTGCCCGGTGGCGACGCCGCGGGCCGGGGCGGCGAGGCGGATGCGCAGTTCGCCGCCGGTCTGCTCGGCCGTGCAGTCGTAGACCTCGCCGTGCGCCCGCAGCTGGACCCGGCAGGAGAAGGGGCCGTCCGGCGCGTCGCCCAGCCACACCGGGCGCTCGCCGGTGATCTCGCGGACGTCCAGGTCCTCGCGCGATCCGACCGTCACCGTGTTCGTCACCGGGGAGATGCCGAGGACGTAGCGGGGGCGCCCGTCCGGTGCCGGGGTGCCGAGCCGCAGGCCCTTGCGCTGCCCGATCGTGTAGGCGTAGGCGCCGTCGTGCTCGCCGACCTCGTTGCCGTCGGTGTCGACGATCGGGCCCTTGGCCGAGCCGAGCCGCTCGGCGAGGAAGCCGCGCGTGTCGCCGTCGGCGATGAAGCAGATGTCGTGGCTGTCGGGCTTGTCGGCTACCTGGAGGCCGCGCCGCTCCGCCTCCCGGCGGATGTCGGCCTTGGCGGTGTCGCCGAGCGGGAACAGCGCGTGCGCGAGCTGCTCGGGCGTGCAGACGGCCAGCACGTACGACTGGTCCTTGCCGGGGTCGACGCCGCGGCGCAGGACGCCGTCCTCGAGCCGGGCGTAGTGGCCGGTGCAGACGGCGTCGAAGCCGAGCGCCATCGCGCGGTCCAGCAGCGCGGCGAACTTGATCTTCTCGTTGCAGCGCAGGCACGGGTTCGGGGTGCGGCCGGCGGCGTACTCGCTGACGAAGTCCTCCACGACGTCTTTGTGGAACCGTTCGGCGAGGTCCCAGACGTAGAACGGGATGCCGATCACGTCGGCGGCGCGGCGGGCGTCCCGGGAGTCCTCCAGGGTGCAGCAGCCGCGCGCGCCCGTGCGGTAGGACTGGGGGTTGCTGGACAGGGCCATGTGGACGCCGGTGACGTCGTGCCCGGCCTCGGCGGCGCGGGCGGCGGCCACGGCGGAGTCGACGCCGCCCGACATGGCGGCGAGTACGCGAAGAGTCATGGTCCTTCGAGCGTACGCGGCGTGGCCCGGTCGGCACTCCGCATTTCCGCGTACGATTGGGGCCGCTATGGGAATCTTCCGACGTCCGCGCGAGGCGTCCGCCGTCGCACCGCCCGCCATCAGCGAGTTCTGGGAGTGGTGGGCGCAGGCCCGCCCGACGATCGAGGCGTCGCTGGCCGCCGGGCCCGAGCCCGACGCGCCGGATCCCGCCGTGCCCGGCGAGGGATTGTCGGCGGAGACGATCGAGGAGCTGTCGCGCCGCGTCCGCAAGATCCACGCGGACCTGCAGTGGGAGATCGGCGGCGCCGACGACCGCAACCCGTCGCTGACCGTGACCGGCGGCGGCGACCCCGGGCTGCGCGGGGTCACCGAGCGCTGGGTGCGGGCCGCGCCGGCCGGCGGCGCGGCCGCCGGCTGGAGCTTCCACCCGGCGCGCCAGGCCGACCCGGAGATGCTCAACCAGGACCTCGTCCTCGGCGACCACGAGTTCGACCTCGAGTACGTCCGGCTGGGCATGCGCGCCGACACCGACCGCGCCCGCGTGCACATCACCGCCTACCACCCCGACTTCCTGTTCGTCGCCGAGGAGCAGCAGCTCCAGGTGGCGCTGAACGTCCTGCACTGGGCGCTCGGCGAGGACGACGTGGCCCGCTGGATCGGCGAGGTCGCGATCGCGACGGAGGCGCCGATCGACTCCCTCGCGCCGTCGATGCTGCCCGCGGTGGTCGAGCAGGTCGCCGAGCCGTTCGCCGAGCCCGCGTGGCTGACCGGCGAGGGCCGCACCCCGCGCGGGCACCCGGCCCGGCTCGGCGCCCGGTTCCCGCTGCACCGGCAGGACTACCCGCTCTGCGACCTGCACGTGGCGATCACCGTCCCGTACGCCAACAGCAACCCCGACCGGCTGCCGGTCGAGCCGTCGGCGGGCGCGCTGCGCTCGTTCGAGAAGAAGCTGGCCAAGCTCGGCGACCGGGCGGTCCTGGCCGTCCGGGAGACCGGCGACGGGCTGCGCGTCTTCCACCTGTACGCCGACCCCGACTCGGGCGTCATCTCCGAGCTCGACCAGCTCGCGGCCGGCTGGCCGGAGGGCAAGGCCAAGGTCGCCTCCACGGCCGACCCCGGCTGGAAGGCGCTCGCCCCCTACCAGCCCTGACGGGTCGCGTCGACCTTGCGCCAGCGGGCCTCGCAGAACGAGTAGAGGCCGAAGGTCAGGACGCCCGCGGCCACCGCCGCCAGGCCCCAGGCGCCGGCCGGGGTGGCGGCGAACTCGCGGAGGGCGCCGTCGAGCCCGCGGGCCTTCTGCGGCTGGAAGCTGACGGCCGCGTAGGCGAGGAAGGCGCCGACGGCGACGCCGACGAGTCCGCGGGCGGTGTTGCCGACGATCCCGAACGGCTGGACGAACCGGCGCGCGGCCTCGCTCATCCCGGCGGTCTCGAGTTCGTCCAGGAACGCGCGCCGGACGCCGTTGACGACCACGACGGCGCCCCAGACCACGAAGCCGGCGGCGATGGCGAGGACGAGCCAGCGGCCGCCGGGCTCGCCCATGAGCCGCGCGGTGAGGGTCTTGGACCGCTGGTCGCTCGACGTGCCCCGGTGGCCGAACAGGAACGCGAGGGTCCCCGCGCAGCCGGCCGAGTACATGACGCCGCGCACGGCCGAGGCCAGCCGCTGGAGGGGCTTGTCACCGTCCGGGACGGGACGTCCGTACAGGGCTTCGGCGTACTGCCAGAGGGCGAGCGCGGCGAAGCCGGCGACCATCAGCCAGAGGACGGCCGGGCCGCCCGGCTTGTCGACGACGGACTGCAGCGCGCCCGTGCGGTCGGCCTCCCTCCCGCCGCCCCCGAAGGCGACCTGGAGGGCGAGCCAGCCGATGAGCAGGTAGAGGAGGCCGCGGGCGACCAGGCCCACGCGCGACATCCGGTGGAACCAGGGGTGTCCGGCCGCTTGCTTGATCCCATCGCGCACATCCGTCGTCACGGGCACCGCTGTCCCCGTTCAAAGGACGGTCAAACCAGGACAGATCAGCCCAGGACAGATCAGCTGAGACCCGCACGGCGGGCGCGCTCCACCACCGGGCCGATGGCGTCGGCGAGGGCCTTGACGTCGGCCTCGGTGGAGGTGTGGCCGAGGGTGAAGCGCAGCGACCCGCGGGCGCGCTCGGGGCCCGCGTCCATCGCCAGCAGGACGTGGCTCGGCTGCGAGACGCCGGCCGAGCACGCGGAGCCGGTGGAGCAGGCGATGCCGCGCGCGTCCAGCAGCATGAGCAGGGCGTCGCCCTCGCAGCCGGGGAAGGAGAAGTGCGCGTTGCCGGGCAGCCGGTCGGCGGGGTCGCCGTTCAGGATCGCGTCGGGCACGGCCGCGCGGACGTCCTCGATCAGCCGGTCGCGCAGTTCGGCCAGGCGGGCCGCCTCGGCCTCCCGGCGGGCGACGGTGGTCTGGACGGCGGCGGCGAACCCGGCGATGGCGGCGGTGTCGAGCGTCCCGGACCGGACGTCGCGCTCCTGCCCGCCGCCGTGCAGCAGCGGCACCGGGTCGAGGAACACCGGCTCCTTCGGCTTGGCGAGCAGCAGCGCGCCGACGCCGACCGGACCGCCGAGCTTGTGGCCGGTGACCGTGAGCGCCTGCGCGCCACTCGCCCCGAACCCGATGGGCAGCTGCCCGGCCGCCTGGACGGCGTCGGTGTGCAGCGGGACGCCGCGCTCGCGGGCCGCGGCGGCGAGGTCCGCGACGGGCTGGACGGTCCCGACCTCGTTGTTGGCCCACATCACGGTGGTGAGCGCCACATCGCCGCCCGAGCCCAGCGCCTCGCGCAGCACCTCGGGGCGGACGCGGCCGAGCCCGTCCACCGGCAGCCAGTCGACCTCGGCTCCCTCGTGGTCGGCGAGCCACTGCACCGCGTCCATCACGGCGTGGTGCTCTATGGCGCCCGCCAGCACGCGGGTGCGGGCCGGATCGGCGGCGCGGCGGGCCCAGTAGAGCCCTTTGACCGCGAGGTTGTCGGCCTCGGTGCCGCCGGAGGTGAACACGACCTCGCTCGGCCGGGCGCCGAACGCCTCGGCGATGATCTCCCGGGACTCCTCGACGACGCGGCGGGCGCGCCGTCCCACCGCGTGCAGCGAGGACGGGTTGCCCAGCTCCCGCAGTTCGGCCGTCATCGCCTCGATGGCCTCGGGCAGCATCGGGGTCGTCGCCGCATGGTCGAGGTAGGTCACCACGCGGTCAACAGTAGCCGCGCCCGCCCTGTTCCCCGCCGGTGGCCGGGGGGTTGCGCGAATGCCGGAAATGTCGCGCGGAAACCGGGAATAGCGCCACCGGGGGCCGGGTTGTGCGTCTGTGTACCGTCCAGCCGGTACAGTAGGGGGGTCATGAAGAGGGAAGTGCTGCTGGACGCCGCCGAGACCGTCCTGTCCGAGCAGGGGACGCAGGCGCTGACGCTCACGGCGGTCGCCGACCGCGCCGGCGTCAGCAAGGGCGGGCTGCTCTACCACTTCCCCACCAAGGAGGCGCTCGTCCGGGCGATGGTGGCGCGGGTCATCGAGGAGTTCGACGACCTGATCGCCACCTACATCGACTCCTACGGGGACGGTGCGCCGAGCGCCTACACCCGCGCCTACGTCGAGGCCACGTTCGAGATCCTCACCGGCGAGGCCCGCGCCTACCGGCGCTGGTCGGCCATCACGGCCGCCGCGGCGGACCCGGAGCAGGCCGAGCCGCTGAACGAGGCGATGCGCCGCTGGCACGGCCGCGACCCCGGCGAGGACCCGGACCCGGGCACCGCGATGGTCGTGCGCCTCGCCGCCGAGGGCCTCTGGGAAGTCGTGAGCCACGAGCCCAGCCTGTACGACGCGCGGCAACTCGAAGCGCTGAAACAGCGGCTGCTGGCCCTTCTGGAGCGATAACCCGAGGCGCCCGCGCCCCCCACCCGCAACCCTGAACGCTCCGAACCCCCTGCCCCCGGAGCGCCGCCCCACCACCGCACGCCCCACCCCGCACCGCACGCGGACACCCGCGCACGGCGCCGCCGTGCGGGGACGCCCGCGTCGGCCCCGGCCGTCTCGCGGCCGGGGTGGACGTCCGTCACAACGCCGCGCGAGCGGCGCCGCCGGGGTGCTGCCCCGCCGAGCCGAGAAAGAGGTGAACCATGCTGTCGCGTGCCCGTTCCGGAACGTTCCTGACCTTCGCACTCGCGGGCCTGCTGACCGGAGTGTGGGTGGCGCGCATGCCCGCGCTGGCCGGCAAGTTCGGGACGAGCGAGGGCGAGATCGGCATCGTCGTCCTCGTCTGGGGCCTCGGCGCGATCGCGGCCATGCAGGCGCTGCGCGGCGTCATGGCGCGCGCGGGCAGCCGCGCGGTGCTGCGGGTGGCGCTGCCGCTGACCGCGGTGTCCTACGCGGCCGTGGCGCTCGCGCCGACCTACGGCGTCCTGCTCGCCGCCGTCGCGGTGTTCGGCATGACGTTCGGCCTCACCGACATCGCGATGAACGCGCAGGGCAGCGTCGTCGAGCAGGCGTACCGCCGCTCGATCATGAGCAGCATGCACGCCGGCTGGTGCGTCGGCGCGATGAGCGGCGGGCTGTTCGGCGTCGCCACGGCCGCCGCCGGGTTCGGGTTCACCGGGACCGTGCTGGCCGCGGCACTGGTCTCGCTGCCCGCCGGCCTCGCGCTCGGCCGCACCTACCTGCCCGACCCGGTGGCGCCCGCCGCGGCCGGGACGGGCCGCAGGGCGCGCCGCATGCCGGTCGCCGTGTACCTGATCGGCGCCCTGGGGTTCATCGCGTTCATGACCGAGGGCTCGATCGCCGACTGGAGCGGCCTGCTCCTGCACGACGAGCTCGGCGCGACCGAGGCCGCGGCCGCGGTCGGCTACCCGGTGTTCGAACTGGCGATGCTGATCGGCCGGCTGACCGGCGACCGCGTCCGGATGCGCGTCGGCACCCGCCGGCTGCTGACCGGCGCGGGCCTCGGCACCGCCGCCGCGATGACCGTCGTCGTGCTGGCGCCGAACCCCGGCGTCGCGATCGCCGGGTTCTTCGTGACCGGGCTGTTCGTGTGCACGGTGGTCCCGACGACGATCTCGCTGGCCGGGAGCGCCGCGCCGGACCGTCCCGCCGCGGCCGTCGCCCAGGTCGGCGCGATGGGCTACGGCGGCCTGCTGCTCGGCCCGGTCGTGGTCGGCTTCCTCTCCGACGCCACGTCGCTGCGCCTCGGCGTCGGCACCGTGGTCGTCCTCGCCCTCCTCATCGCCGCCGGTGCCCGCTTCGTCCCGCTCCGCACGTCCACGGACGTCGCCACCGCCGCACCGGCCGAATCCGCCGACCCCGGCAGCACCCACCCGGAACCCATCGCCGCCTGACCCGTGCCGGGCCCCGACGGCCCGGCACGAACAGGTCTCGTGGGCGGAGGCGTCATCCGATATAACCCCCATCAGGGTCCTGGCGGCTGATGGGGGCGATTCGTGGGCGGATGGCGGGTTCCGGGGTACAGCGAGCTGCGGGTGCTCGGCGAGGGGGCGCAGGGGCGGGTCGTGCTGGCGCGCCACGACGCGACCGGGCGGCCCGCGGCGATCAAGTACCTCGGCGACTCGCTCGCCGGGGACGCGGAGTTCCGGGAGCGGTTCCGCGGTGAGGCCGGGCTGCTGAGCCGGCTGCGCAACCCGTTCGTCGCGGAGCTGTTCGGGCTGGTCGAGCGGCCGGACGGCGCGGCCATCGTGATGGAGGCCGTGGACGGCGCGCCGCTCAAGGCGGTGCTCGCCGAGCGGGGGCCGCTGGCCCCGGAGGCGGCGCTGGCGGTCCTCAAGGGCTCCCTGCTGGGGCTCGCCGCCGCGCACGACCTCGGCATCGTCCACCGCGACTACAAGCCCGCGAACGTGATCGTGCGCGGCGACGGGCTGAGCAAGCTGATCGACTTCGGCATCGCCGTGGACGCGGGCGCGCCGGGACGCTCGGGAACGCCCGTCTACATGGCGCCCGAGCAGTGGCGGGACGAGCCCGCCTCCCCCGCGACCGACGTGTACGCGGCGACGTGCGTGTTCTTCGAGTGCGTGACCGGGCGCCGCCCCTACGCCGCCGAGGACCAGGTGGGACTGATGGGCCGCCACCTCACGGCGCCGATCCCCGTGCGGGACGTCCCCGAGCCGCTCCGCCCGCTGATCGAGCGCGGCCTGGCCAAGAACCCGTGGGACCGCCCGATGGGGGCGGCGGCGTTCGTGTCCGAGCTGGAGCCGGTCGCGGCGGGCGCGTACGGCGGCGACTGGGAGGGGCGCGGCGTCCGCACGCTCGCGGGCGCGGCCGCCGCGCTGTCGGTGCTGTTCCCGCTCACCGCGCTCGCCCTCGGCTCGGGCGGCGCGGCCGGAGCGGGCGCGGCGGGCGCTGGCGGTGCGGGCGCCGCGGGCACGGGCGTGGGCGCCGGGGCTGGTGGTGCGGGCGCGGCCGGGGCCGGTGGCGGCGGGGCGGCGGGGCAGGGGGTGGCCGGCGCGCTCGGGGCGAAGGGGGTGGCGGCCGTCGCGGGCGGGGCCGCCGCCGTGGCCGTGGGCGGCGGCGCGGCGGTCTACGTCGCCGTCGCGGACGACGCGCCGAAGCCCGTGACCGTCCGGCTCGCGGCGTTCACCGAGCCGCGGCGCGAGATCGGGGCCGGGACGACGTTCCAGGCGCGCGGGCGGATCGTGCGGGTCGCCGGCGGGGACACCGCGCTCGAACGGAAGATCAACCAGGCGCTGCGGGCGCCGCTGGAGAAGCGCTGGGCCAAGGTCCGCGGCGGCCTGCGGGACATCGGCCGCGGCGCCTACACCGACGTCGTGACGCCGCAGGTCCTCATGCGCGGCGACCGGCTGCTGTCGGTCTGGTACACCGTCGCGCTCGACGGCGACCGCGGGACGGGCTGGGACCAGTCGCAGGCGGCGACCGTGGACCTGCGGACCGGCGCCGCCTACGGGCCGCTCGAGCTGTTCCGCGATCCGTCCGAGCGGGGCCTGCGGCCGCTGGACGCGAAGATCGGGCCCCATCTGCGCGGCGGCGACTACTGCGCCGGCGACGTCCCGCGCGGCACCGACGCCCCGTCCGCGTTCGTGAAGTCGGGCGATGTGACCATGGCGCTCACCCCGCGGGGCGTCCGGGTGGCCTTCTACGGCTCGCTGCTGGGCTACCCGGCGGCCTGCGGCCTCCAGGAGGCGGTCGTCCCGTACGCGGAGGTGAGCGGGATGCTCAGGCCCGCGCTGCTGAAGGCCGTCCCGTACCCGTCGCCGAAGCGCTCCTGAACGCGCGGACGGCCCCGGCGACGAGCGTCGCCGGGGCCGTCCGCGAAAGATCACTTGCGCTTGGTGATCTCCTCGGTGAGCTGCGGCGCGACCTGGAAGAGGTCGCCCACGATGCCGTAGTCGACGAGCTCGAAGATCGGCGCCTCGGGGTCCTTGTTGATGGCGACGATGGTCTTCGAGGTCTGCATGCCGGCCCGGTGCTGGATGGCGCCGGAGATGCCGACCGCGATGTAGAGCTGCGGCGACACGGTCTTGCCGGTCTGGCCGACCTGGAACGAGTGCGGGTACCAGCCGGCGTCGGTCGCGGCGCGGGAGGCGCCGACGGCCGCGCCGAGCGAGTCGGCCAGCCCTTCGATGATCGTGAAGTTCTCGGCGCCGCCGACGCCGCGGCCGCCGGAGACGACGATCGCGGCCTCGGTCAGGTCCGGGCGCTCGCCCTTCTCCTGGACGACCTTCTCCACGATCTTCGCGCCCTTGTCGGCGTCCGACAGCGCGACCGACACCTGCTCCTCGGCCGGGGTGGCCGCGGCCGCCACGGGGGCGACGGAGTTCGGCCGGACGGCGATGATCGGCGTGCCGGTCCGCACCTTGGCGTGCGCGATGATCCCGCCGCCGAAGATGGAGTGCTCGGCGACGAAGCCGTCGGCGACGTCCACGACGTCGGTGAGCACGCCGGAGCCGGTCTTGACCGCGAGGCGGCCCGCGATCTCCTTGCCCTCGGCGGTCGCCGCCACCAGCACGGCGGCGGGCGACTTCTCGCTCACGAGCTGGGCGAGCAGCGCGGCCTTCGGGGCGACGACGTAGGAGGTCAGCTCCTCGTCGGCGGCCACGTAGACCTTGCCGGCGCCGTACTCGCCGAGCTTGTCCTTGGCGCCCTCGTAGCCGGGCCCGACCCATACCGCGGCGGCCTCGCCGAGCCGGTTCGCCAGCGTCAGCAGCTCGAGCGCGACCTTCTTGACCTCACCGTCGACATGGTCGACGAGGACGAGAATCTCAGCCATTGGTCCAATCCCCTTCCCCGGTCAGACGAACTTCTTCGACGCGAGGAACTCGGCGATCTTCGCACCGCCGTCGCCCTCGTCGGTGACGATCTCGCCCTTGGCGCGCGGCGGCGCCTCGGCGAAGTCGACCACCTCGGTGGCGGCGTTCGCCAGGCCCACCTGCGCGGCGTCGATGCCGGCCTCGCCCAGGCCGAGCGTCTCGACCGGCTTCTTCTTGGCCGCCATGATCCCCTTGAACGAGGGGTAGCGCGGCTCGTTGATCTTCTCCACGACGCTGACGACCGCGGGCAGGCTCGCCTCGATCCGGTCGAAGCCGTAGTCGGTCTGCCGCTGCGCCTTGACGGACGTCCCGTCGATCTCGACCTTGTTGGCGAGCGACACCTGCGCGGCGCCGAGCCGCTCGGCCAGCATCGCGGCGAGGACGCCGGTGCGCGCGTCGGTGGACTCCGAGCCGAGGACCACCAGGTCGAAGCCGGTGCGGACGAGCGCCTGCTGGACGGCGTAGGAGGTCTGCAGCGCGTCGGAGCCGGCGAGACCGTCGTCGAGGAGGTGCACGGCCTTGTCGGCGCCCATGGCGAGGGCCTTGCGGATCGAGTCGGTCGCCTTGTCGGGACCCATGGTCAGGACGGTCACCTCACCGCCGTGGGCCTCCTTGATGCGCAGCGCCTCTTCGATCGCGTACTCATCGAGTTCGTTGATGACCCCGTCCGCCGCGGCGCGGTCGAGCGTGCTGTCATCGGACTTCAGCTTGCGCGGGCTCTCCGTATCGGGAACCTGCTTCACCAGGACGACGATGTTCATGGCCGGTGGCCGACCTCCCTGCACTCAGTTGGCCGCTTGGTGAGCGGCAGAGGGGCGCCGCCCATGACGGGTCGACGCGGACATGCGTTTTCGAAGTCACAGCCTGCCAAATACCCGAACGCGCTTCGGAGCCGGGTCCCTGATTCGGCCGTGCACGAGCAATGTTACTAGCCAGTAGCCTACTGGCAAATCCCAGTTCGTGAGACCTTACCCACGTATACGGGGCGTTCACGAGGTCTCCGGTGTCCAGCACCGCACGTGACGCACTTCACCTTTCACCGTCCGCCGACGGCATGCTGGAGGCGGTCGAGCGAGCTCTCCAGCGACTGCTGCAGCCCGTACAGCGGGGCGAAGCTCGGGTCGAGGGTCATCGCCCCGACCCCCGCGACCAGGGCCAGCACACCGAATCCCGTGGCCGCGGCGGCGACGAGCCGGGGCCGCCGCGCGAGCGGCAGCAGCATCCGCTCCAGCCGCCGGCGCGGGGCGCGCACGCCCGGCGCCGCCCACAGCACCGCCGCCCCGGCCCCGGCGCCGAACGCGCAGGCCCGCAGGGAGTCGATCCGCCCGCCGGCCGCCGACGCCGCGACGAGCACGAGCGGGACGGCCACCGCGAACACCGCCGCGTACGGGACGGTCGCCAAGGTCCGCCCGGCGGCGGCCGCCCGGCCCCGCACCCCGTCCCCCGGCGGCGCGCCCGCGAGGCGCAGCAGCGCCACCGCCGCGAGCGACAGCACGAGCCCCGCGACCGGCGCGATGATCGCGACCACGACCGCGATCACCACCACCAGCGCGGCGAGCAGCCGCGCCCACCCGAGCGCCACCCTCATCTCGGGGGCCGTAACCCCACGCCGCCGCCCGCCACCTCCCGCCTCCGCACCGGCCGGGATCACCGGCCGCGAAACGGACTCCACTGAACCGACCGCCCGCTCGCCCGGCGCACGGGCGGCCGGGACGGCAGGGGCCGCTGGGACAGCGCGGGCGGCCGGGACGGCAGGGGTGGTGGGGAGGTTGAGTTGGGACGCTGCCTGCGCCAGGTCCTCCGCTGCTGGGCGTGCCGCCGGGTCGGGGTGGGCGGCGGCCTCGACCAGGGGGCGCAGGGCGGTCGGCAGTGCCGCGGCGGGGGCATCGTGCCGTCCGGTGGCGGCGAACGTCACCGTCGCGGCCCACGCGCGGACGTCACCGGCGGCGTCGGCGGCCGCGTCGGCGTCCAGCGCGAAGTCGACCACGACGGGCGCGTCGTCCACGACGAGCACGGTGCCCGGCCCGAGCGCGCCGTGCACCAGACCCGCCCGGTGAACGGCGGCGAGTGCCTTCGCCAGCCCGGTGGCCAGGCGGCACAGCGCGTCCCCCGAAACCGGGCCGCGCTCGGCGACCGCCTCCGCGAGCGGACGGCCCGGCACGAACCGGGACACGACGTACGGGCGCGGGCCGGCGGTCTCGCAGTCCAGGACGTCCACCACGTAGGGGCTGAGGACCTCGCGCATCCGCCCGAGGTCGGGCACCGCACCGGGCGGGAGCAGCCGGATCGCCACGTCCCGTCCGTCCGGGCCGGCGGCGCGGTGGACCGCACCGCCGCCGCCCAGCCGCGCCAGCAGCCGGTACGGGCCGATGTGCGCCCGGTGGCCCGTCTCACCGCTCATGGGATCGCCCGTGCCGGTCACATGCCGAGGAATCTGGACAACAGGTCGCGGACGTCCGCGCGCAGCCCCTCGAGGCTCTGGCTCATCCCGTCCAGCGGGGTGGTGTCGGGCGGCTGCCGCTGCGACAGCGAGACCAGCACCCCGGCGAAGATCCCGAGGATCAGCGCGCCGGCGAGGGCGGCCTCCGCGCGCGGCAGCAGCGCGCCCCAGATCCGGGCGAGCTGCCGCCGGGGCGCGCCGCTGCCCGGCGCGAGGCACAGCAGCCCGATCACCGCCATGGACGAGTACGCGATGGCCTTCGACGCCGTCATGCCCGACTGCGCGAAGATCAGCACGGCGAGCATGATCAGCCCCGCGATCAGGCTGAGCGACGTCCACAGCACCGTGGACATCAGCGCGCCCGGCAGGTGCAGCGGCGCGCGGAACACGGCGGCGACGGCGTCGCCCGAGCGCGGGCCGCGCCGGGTCTGCCGGCCCTCCATGCCCTTGGCGGCCTTGTCCCCCGCGCGCAGCACGAACACGCCCGCGACGGTGACGCCGACGGCGAGCAGCGGCGCGATGTTGGCGAACCCGAGCAGGGCGACCAGGACGATGAAGCCGAGCACCCGGTACCAGCCGTACGGCTTGTGCCGTTCCCTGTCGGCGCGGTCGGCGCGGTCGGCGCGGTCGCGGTCGGCGCGTGCCCGGTCGGCGACGCGGCGCTGCGCGTCCTGCGCCTGCGGGTCGTAGGGGCCGCGCTGCAGGGCGCCGGGCGGCGGCTGGTTCGGCGGCGGCCCGTAGGGCGGGTAGGCGCCCTGGCCGTAGGGGTCGGTCCGGCCGTAGCCCTGCGGCCCGAACTGCTCGCCCGCCTTGACCTGCGGGGGCGGCGGCGCGGGCGGTGGCGGCGGCGGTGCGGCCGGGGGCAGCTGGCCGACGAAGTCCCTGGGCTGGGCGGGAGCGGGAGCCGGAGTGGGGGCGGGCGCGGGGAGCCCCGTCCCGCCGGGTGTGGTGGGCCGCGCGGGGACGTCGCGGGACGCGGAGTCCGGCGGCGGCCCGATCACCGGCATGGAGAACATCCGGGAGTGGTCGGCCGCCGGCTCGTCCAGCGATGTGCCCGCGGCGGACGCCCCGGCCGGGCCGGCCGCGCCCGCCGCGCCGGCCGCCGGGTAGTGCCGGTCGACCCGCGTCTGGTCGGTGATCGTCGCTTCGAGGTGGATCCGGCGGGTGAGCTGCACCAGGTTGACCGCGGTGGGGCGCTCGGCCGGGTGCCGCGCCATCGCCGACCGCAGCACGGGCAGCAGCGCGTCCGGGACGCCCTCCAGGTCCGGCGCGCCCTGCATGATCTTGTAGAAGATCGACTCGAAGGTGCCGGAGCCGAACGGCGGCCGGCCGGTGGCGGCGTAGGCGACCGTCCCGGCCCAGGCGTGCACGTCCGACGGCGGGCCCGCGTCCTCGCCCTCGATGATCTCCGGGGCGAGGTAGCCGGGGGTGCCGATGACCATCCCGGTCGCGGTGAGCCGGGTCGCGTCGGCGGCCTGCGCGATGCCGAAGTCGATCACGACGGGCTCGCCGTCCACGAGCATCACGTTGCCGGGCTTCATGTCGCGGTGCACGATCCCGGCGCCGTGGATCGCCGACAGCGCCGACGCCAGCCCCACCCCGAGGCGCTGCAGCCCCGGCCCGTAGATCGGCCCGGCGTCCTCGACGACCTCTTCGAGCGTCCGGCCCGGGACGTACTGGGTCACGATGTAGGGCTGGTCGGCGGTCACGTCGGCGTCGAGGATCTCCGCGACGTGCGGGCTGTGCACCCGGCGCATCGAGTCGACCTCGCGGGCCAGCCGGCGGCGCGCCGTGGCGTCGCCCGCGACCGCGGGCCGCAGCACCTTGATGGCCACGTTGCGCCCCTCGGGGTCGGCGCCGAGGTAGACGACGCCCATGCCCCCTTCTCCCAGGGTCTGCAGGACGCTGTAGTGGCCGATTCGGTCCCCGGACGTGACGGCTCCCCTCATCGTTTCCGAAACCCTACCCTCGCCGATTTCGCCGCGAAGATCTAATCGTCATCAGGCGGCCGCCGTCCCGAGGGCCCTCCCGGAGGCCCTCCCGGAGGCCGGGGCGAGGGCCCCGGCGAACCACCGCGCGGACGGACGCCGGGACGGGTCGCGCCGCAGCGCCGCGCGCAGCAGCCCGGCCAGCGGCGCGGGGACGCCGTCCAGATCGGCCTGGCCGCGCAGGATCCGGAAGCACACCCCGTGCAGCGAGCCCCGCCCGAACGGCGGCCGGCCCGTCGCCGCGTACGCGACGGTCGCCGCCCAGGAGAACACGTCCGACGCGGTGGTGGCGCGCTCCCCCTCGATCAGCTCGGGGGCGAGGTAGGCGGGCGTCCCGACGACCATCCCGCGCCGGGTGATCTGCGGGGCGCCGGACTCGTGCGCGATCCCGAAGTCGATCAGCGTCGGCCGGTCGCCCAGCACGATGACGTTGCCCGGCGACACGTCGCGGTGCAGGACGCCCGCGTCGTGGACGTCCCCGAGCGCGAGCGCCAGCCGCCGCGCGAACCGGGCCAGCCGGTCGCCGCGCAGCGGCCCGTACGCCGGGACCAGGTCGTTCAGCGGGCAGCCCGGCACGTACTGCATCGCGACGTGCGGGCGCTCCGCGGCGACCGCCCCGTCCAGCAGCCGCGCGACGTGCGCGCTGCGCACCCGCGCCTGCGCGCGGACCTCCTGCGCCAGCCGGTCGATCGCCTCCTGCATCCCGGCGAGCTCCGGGACCAGCTCCTTGACGGCGACCTCGCGGCCGAGGGAGTCCAGGGCGAGGTACACCACGGCCGTGCTCCCCCGGCCGATCTCGTCCAGCAACCGATACCCGCCCAGTCGCCGATGCGTCCCCATGCACCCTTTGACGCGAGGAACGGGCCCCGCGTTCCCGGGACCGGCCCCTCGGCCGGTCCCGCGTCAGCCCTCGCGGGCGGCCCGGCGGGCGCGGCGCTCCTCGCGGCGGGTCTCGAACCTGGTGGCGGCGGCGTCCAGCTGCGCCAGGAACTCGCCCAGCTCCTCGCGCGCCTTCTCGCCGTCGCCGGACAGGTCGGCGCGGTCGAACACGTTCCACTTGCGCAGCACCGGGACGAGCACGTCGTCGTGGTGCAGCCGCAGGTCGTAGATGCCGGCGTTCGCGATGATCACGGACTTGCGGAGGAAGCCGTCGATGCTGTAGCCGGGCATCTGGAACGCCTTCACGACGTCGGTGATCGCCCGCATCGTCTCGTTCGGGGCGGCGTCCAGCGCGGCGCCCATCAGGTTCCGGTAGAAGATCATGTGCAGGTTCTCGTCGGCGGCGATGCGGGCCATCATCTGCTCGCAGACGGGGTCGCCGGACGCCTTGCCGGTGTTGCGGTGCGACACGCGGGTGGCGAGCTCCTGGAACGAGACGTAGGCCGACCCGTGCAGGAACGAGTCGCCGTGGTCGGCCTCGTAGCCGGCCTCCATGTGGCGCATGCGCGCGCGCTCCAGCGCGACCGGGTCGACGGCGCGGGTCACGGTGAGGTAGTCGCGCAGGACGATGCCGTGCCGGTTCTCCTCGGCCGTCCACCGGTTGACCCAGGTGCCCCAGGCGCCCTCGCGGCCGTAGACGGTGGCGATGGCGCGGTGGTAGCCGGGGAGGTTGTCCTCGGTGAGCAGGTTGACGATGAGCGACTCGCGCGCCTCGACGCTCAGCTTCGACTGCTCCAGCGACCAGGGCTCGCCGCCCAGCGGCCCGTCGAACTCGCGGCCCTCGCTCCAGGGGACGTACTGGTGCGGGAACCATTCCTTGGCCATCGAGAGGTGCCGGTTCAGTTCCGTCTCGACCACCGGCTCAAGGTCGTGGAGGATGCCGGTCTGGAACTTCTCTTCGGGGGTCACGGACATGCGGTTCCTTCGCTGGGACGAGTGGTCTTGCCGGACGTGCCGCCGCGCCTGCGGCTCGATCGTGGCCGCCCAGCAGGCCGTACACACAACCTACTCAAGCGTAGGTTCGATCGTCGCCACTCACGGTGACCCCCGTCAAGTCAGCCCCGCGACAATCAAGCGGTCGGAACTTTTGTAGACCTGGGCACAAGGACCGGTGACGCCCTGTCACCGGGTGTCGGCGGCCTGCTGCCACATGCGGTTCACGGCGGCCCTGAGCAGCGGTCGCGGGACGAACTTCAGCGCGGGGAGCGCGGCCTTGTACTGCAGGCCGGGGACCGACAGCGCGCGCCCCGCGGCCACCGCGTCCAGCCCGGCCCGTGCCACGTCGTCGCGCCGCAGCCACAGCAGGTTGGCCGGGCCATGTACGTCGGTCTGCTCGTCCTCGGTCCGGGTGAAGCCGGGGCACAGCGCCGTGACGTGGACGCCCTTGCCCGCGACCTCCGCGTGCAGGCTCTCGGAGAACGACGCCACGTACGCCTTGGTGGCCCCGTAGGTGGCGCTGCCGGGCGACGGGGTGAACCCCGACATCGACGCGACGTTCAGCACGCCGCCCCGGCCGCGCGCGACCATCCCCGGCAGGACGGCGTGGGTGAGCCGCACCAGCGCCGTCACGTTCAGCTCGATCTGCGCGAGGTGGTCGTCCAGCGGCAGTTCCTCGAACGCTCCAAACGCGCCGTACCCGGCGTTGTTCACCAGCAGCTCGACCGGATCGGTGCGCAGCCGCCCCTCCACCTCGGCGCGCTGCGCCGGGTCGGCGAGGTCGGCGGCGACCACCTCGACCGCGACCCGGTACCGCTCGACCAGCTCGCGGGCCAGCCCGTCCAGCAGCTCGGCGCGGCGCGCCACGATCACCAGGTCGGTGCCGCGGCCGGCGAGCAGGCGGGCGAAGCTCTCCCCGATCCCGCTGGACGCGCCCGTCACGAGCGCCGTTCGGTACGCGTGTCGCATGGCGGCAGATGCTATCGGCGGAACACCGCCGCCCCCGGCAGCACACCCGAAAACAGAAGTAACGGTTTAACCCTCACCTACCGAGGTGCGGCGCGGGTCTCCGCCGGCGAACGCGGGCGGCGGCAGCATCGCGGACGGGTCCTCGCCCGCGGCCCACAGCCCGACCAGGAACGCCGTCGCCGCCTCCAGCAGCCCCGCCCGCTCCAGGCTTCCGCCGTCCATCGGCACGCAGCCGAGATCCGCGACGAGCGTCCCGACCGCGGCCAGAGCCGCGGCGTCGTCCCCGCACAGCGGGACGCCGAGCGGCCGCCCGCCGAACTCCGGAGGCTCCATCCGCCACACGCTCTCATGGCCCAGGTTGAACGCCTTGACGACCCGCGCCCCGGTCGCGTCGGCGATCCGCCGCGCCGCCGAGGGACCGCCCGCCGTCTTGAGCAGCTCGAACGGCGGCTCCATCGGGTTGGTGCAGTCGATCAGCACCCGCCCGTCCAGCGGGCCCGCCGCGCGCAGGACGTCCGGGACGCCCTCGTGCCACACGGCGAGCAGCACCACGTCCGCGTCTCCCGCCGCCTCCCGCAGGGTGCCGCCGGACGCGCCGTGCCCGATCCGCTCGGCCAGCGCGACCGCCTTGGCGGGCGTGCGCGCCCCGATCCGCACCTCGTGTCCCTTGCGCGCCCACTGCGTCGCCAGCGCGTCCGCCATGTTCCCGGCGCCCAGCACTCCGATCCGCATGATGACCTCCCAGTCGCTTACCGTCGGATGGGACGCTAAGCGGTCCGTTCGGCACCATCTGGTGCGTATCGGAAGGGGCAGGATGCCGGACGACACCATGAACGAGTTCATCGCCGACTGCCGGACGCGCCTCGGTCTCGACCTGCTGTCGGGAACCTGGACCGGCGTGGTCCTCTGGTCGCTGCGCGACGGCCCCGGTCGTCCGGGCGAGCTGCGCGGGCGCATCGGCGGCATCAGCCAGAAGGTGCTGACGGAGACGCTGCGGCGCCTGGAGAAGAACGGCCTGGTGGTGCGCCGCCGCTACGCCGAGGCGCCACCGCGCGTGGAGTACGAGCTGACCGGCCCGGGGCGGGGGCTGATCGAGCCCTTGTCCGCCCTGAGCCGGTGGACCGAGCGCTACGGCGACGAGGTGCTGGACGCGCAGGAGCGCACGCTCACCGGCCGGTGAGCGCGCTCAGCGGCCGGTGAACTTCGCCTTGCCCGGGCCCTCCTCCATGAAGCTCTTCATGCCGTTCGCCTGGTCGTCGGTGGCGAACAGGGCGGCGAACTGCGTCCGCTCGATCTCCAGGCCGGTCTCGAGGTCGACCTCCAGGCCGCGGTCGATGGCCTGCTTGGCGGCGCGCAGCGCGATCGCCGGGCCGCCGGCGAACGTCGCCGCCCACTCCTTGGCCGCGGTGTAGACGTCGGCGTCCGGGACGACCCGGTCGACCAGGCCGAGGGCGAGCGCCTCGCCGGCCTCGACGTGCCGCCCGGAGAAGATCAGGTCCTTGGCCCTGGCGGGGCCGATCAGCCGGGCGAGGCGCTGCGTGCCGCCCGCGCCGGGGATGATGCCGAGCTGGATCTCCGGCTGCCCGACCTTCGCGCCGTCGCCCGCGACCCGGAAGTCGGCGGTCAGCGCGACCTCGAGGCCGCCGCCGAGCGCGTAGCCGGTGATCGCGGCGATGACCGGCTTCGGGATCGCGGCCAGTGCCCTGGTGAAGTCCTGCAGGAGCCGCGAGTGGCCCGCCGACATCTCCGCGTAGGACATCGGGGCCATCTCCTTGATGTCCGCGCCGGCCGCGAACACCTTCTCCCCGCCGTACAGGACGACCGCACCCACGGTGCCGTCCTCGGTGACCTGCCCGGCCGCGTCGATCAGCTCCCGCTGCATCCGGGCGTTCAGGGCGTTCATCTTCGGACGGTCCAGCCTGATCGTCGCGACCCCGTCCTCGATCTCGACCCGTACGAACTCGCCCACGGCGATCCTCCTGCGCAAACTCGGTGGCGGACGCCCCGAGCCTAACCAGTGGCGGAGCGCGGCCCCTGTGATGGGCGGCGTTGTCCGAGGCGGCTGGTAGCTTCGGTGACCATGCTCGTCGCCCACGCCACCTGGCATGGCGGTGCGCTCTGCCTGTGGGCCGAGCGCACCGGCCCGTACGAGCCCGCACCGGACGTCCACCCCTTCGCGACCTGCGATTTCACCGGGACGTCGTACGAACCGCTCGTCCGCACCGGCTTCCGGATCGAGCTGGCGATGACGCTGCCGACGCTCGGCGACCATCCGCTGCCGTCGGCCGAGCTGGGCCCCGAGCCGGTGGCGGAGGAGCCCGAGCTGCGTCCCTGGCGGGTGCCGGCGCTCGTCCTCGAACCGTTCCCCGCGATGGCGCTGCTCCAGGCCGCCGAGCACGGCGCCGACGTCGTCCCCGGCACCGACCTGCGCTTCCTGTGCATGCTCGCGGACGAGGCCGTGCACCTCGCCGCGCGCGGCCACGTCCTGCCCGCGCTGCTGCGCGAGGACGGCGACCTCGTGGCGCGCTGGCGTCCGGTGATCGACGACCCGGCGCGGTTCCGGGAGCTCGTGCGCGCGATGCCCGCCGCCTGCCGCGCCGCCGACGGCGGGCGCCCCGCCGCCGGGGTGCTGCGCGAGGCGCTGGCGGGGCTGGTCGACACCGCCGTGCGGGGCGTGGTGCCGCATCCGCTGCTGGTGTCGCGGCGCAAGGAGCCCGACCGGCTGCCGCTCGCCGAGCGCTGGGTGATGGCGCTGACCGGCCCGTCCGCCGCCGTGGCCCGCGAGCCCCGCGACGACCCCGGCGACCTGATCGCCGAGCTGGACGCGTGGGCCGCCGCCGCGCGCCGCCCGTCCGGCCCGCTGCGCGTCTGCTTCCGCCTCGCCGAGCCGGGCGCCGAGGAGTTCGGCGACACCGAGTTCATCGAGGCCGAGGAGCCGGAGGAAGACTCCTGGCGGGTCGAGTTCGCGCTGCAGGGCACCGACGACCCGAGCCTCTACGTCCCGGCCGCCATGGTCTGGGCGGGCGAGGCGACCTCGATCCCCGACGCGGAGGAGACGCTCCTCGCCGGCCTCGGCCGCGCCCTGCGACTCTTCCCCGACGTGGCGCCGGCCCTGGACGGCCCGTCCCCGGGCGAGCTGCTCCTCGACACCGCGGGCGCGTTCCGGTTCCTGCGCGGGACGGCCCCGATGCTCGCCGCCGCCGGGTTCGGCGTCCTGCTCCCCCAGTGGGCGGGCAAGGCGAAGCTCGGCATGAAGCTGACCACCCGCAACGAGGACCCGGAGGCGTCCTCCGGGGCGGCGGCTTCCTCGGGGTTCGACCTCAAGGCGATGGTCGACTTCCGCTGGGACCTCGCCATCGGCGACGAGAGCATCGACGAGGCCGAGCTGGAGGAGCTGGCCCGCCTCAAGACCCCGCTCGTCCGGCTGCGCGGCCAGTGGGTCGAGCTGGACGAGCAGCAGCTCGAAGCGGCCCTCGACTTCCTCCGCCACCCCCGCCGGGGGCGGATGACCGCCGCCGAGGCGATCCGCGCGATCGTCCACGCCGGCGACGACGCGCTCCCCCTCACCGAGGTCGACGCGGGCGGCCCCCTCGGCGACCTGCTCTCCGGCGAAACCGACCGCCGCCTCACCCCTTCCGGTACACCTGAGGGGTTCAACGGAACGCTTCGCCCCTTTCAGGAGCGGGGCCTGGCCTGGCTGAAATTCCTCGACGACATCGGCCTGGGTGGAATCTTGGCAGATTCCATGGGACTGGGGAAATGTATCGGAAAGGATGAGTTCGTCTTCGTGAACGGCTCCCTTTCCACGGCAAAGGACATCTGGGCGCGCTATGCCACCGGAAGGACCCCGGACGGCGAGGGCGAGTGGTCCACACCGTCAGAGGCGTTGACCGTCAACTCCATCGCCAAGGACGGGCGGATCGTTCCGGCCACGATCACCCGCCTCTACCGCCAGCACATCGCCGAGAAGGTGCGCACCGTCCGGCTGGACGACGGAAGCCAGATCGTCGTCACCCGACGACACCGCCTTCTCGGCACCGACGATTGGACGAACGAACTGCGCCCGGGCGATCGTGTCTGCGTCCCCGCACGACTGCACCACGACGGCACGGCCCTCGATCCGGACCTGACCGCAGTCCTCGCATGGCAGATCGCCGAGGGCAGCGAAGATCCCTATTCGAGCGTGGTCATCACCCAGAAAGACGAACGCGTACTCGAGGACCTGCTCGCGCGCCTGCTCCGCGTCGGCGACCGATTCGGCATCGAAATAAATAATCCGAAAATCGTTCCGGCGGCCGACGGAAAGGTCTCGTTCCTGAGATTCAGCGGCTGGTCGTACCGCACACTCCTGGAGGTGCACGGCTATCGTTGGTGGAGCAGTTCCGCCCATAAGAGAATTCCATCGTGCGTCACGGCGGCCGACTCCAATACCGTACGCCTGTTCCTTCAGCACTATTTCGCGGCCGAGTCCTCGGTCGACCCGTCGCGCCGCGTGGTCGAGATAAGCTCGGCATCCGTCTGGACCATGCGGCACCTGGCGGCGATGCTGCGCCGGTTCGGAATCTGGCTGCGCACCTCGACATCCTGGAAGTGCGCTACCAACGGGACGGGCATCAAGCGCCCTTATCAGATCGGCCTGATCGGCGGACCGAGTCTTCGCCGATTCCATGAACTCATCGGGATCGCCGACCCGGCGAAGCAGGAACGGCTCGATGCCATCTGCGCGCTGCCCCACAACACGAATGTCGAGGGCGTACCCGGGAGCGACCTGCTCGAACAGGCCCGTCAACTGACCGGTCTCCCCATGCGGCACTTCGGCGTCAGGACGGTCTACTTCTACGGGACGCAGGAACTTTCCAGAGAGGCGGCCCTACAGGCGGTCGACGGCATGGGCCGGATACTCTCCGGCGAACTGGAAGCAGAGCATGCGGCCAGCCGCGGGAGGTCCTGGCGGGCGGCGACCCTGGCCGCATACGAGAACCTCGACCGGATCGGTCTCCAAAAGATCTGCGACCAACTCGATGAGCGCGCCACCCGCGAGGTCTTCTACGCGAAAATCGTTTCGGTCGAAGACATGGACTACGAGGGTTACGTTTACGACTTCGAGGTCGCCGACCACCACAACTACGTCGCCGGGGGGATGCTGTGCCACAACACGGCGCAGACTCTGGCTCTTCTCGCAGCTGAACGTGAGAAGGCCGCACACCCGAAACCCACCCTGCTGATCGGGCCGATGTCGCTGGTGGGGAACTGGCAGCGGGAGGCGGCGCGGTTCACGCCCAAGCTGCGGGTCTACGTCCACCACGGGACGGGGCGGCAGCGCGGCGACGACCTCGTCGAAGCCGTGGCGGGCGCCGATCTGGTGCTGACCACGTACGGGACGGCGGCGCGGGACGCGGAGATGCTCGCGCCGATCGAGTGGGGACGGGTCGTCTGCGACGAGGCCCAGGCGCTCAAGAACAGCGGGACGCGGCAGGCCAGGGCGGTGCGGAGCATCCCGGCCCGCACCCGGATCGCGCTCACCGGCACCCCGGTGGAGAACCATCTCACCGAACTGTGGTCGATCATGGAGTTCGCGAATCCGGGACTGCTCGGGCCGCGCAGCGCGTTCCGGCGGCGATTCGCCATCCCGATCGAGAAAGAGGGCGACGAGCAGGCCGCGCTCGGGCTGAAACGGGCGACGCAGCCGTTCATCCTGCGCCGCCTCAAGACCGACACGTCGATCATCTCCGACCTGCCGGAGAAGCAGGAGATCAAGGTCTACTGCAACCTCACCACTGAGCAGGCGTCGCTCTACCAGGCGACCGTGGACGACATGCTCCAGCAGATCGCCGAGGCCGACGAGACGAAGCGGCGCGGGCTCGTGCTGGCGACGATGGCCAAGCTCAAGCAGGTCTGCAACCATCCGGCGCAGCTGCTGAAGGACGGCTCGCGCCTGCCCGGCCGCTCCGGGAAACTCGAACGGCTTGAGGAGATCTGCGCCGAGATCCTGGAGCAGGGTGAGAAGGCGCTCGTCTTCACCCAGTACGCCGAGTTCGGCTCGATGCTCCAGCCCTACCTCGCCGCCCGGCTCGAACGCCCCGTCCTGTGGCTGCACGGCGGGACGTCCAAGCAGGCCCGCGACGACCTCGTGCAGCACTTCCAGGAGGACGGCGAACCCGCGGTCTTCCTGCTGTCCCTCAAGGCCGCCGGGACGGGCCTGACCCTGACCGCCGCCAACCACGTCGTGCACGTCGACCGCTGGTGGAACCCGGCCGTCGAGGACCAGGCCACCGACCGCGCGTTCCGCATCGGGCAGACCCGCAACGTCCAGGTCCGCAAGTTCATCTGCGTCGGGACGATGGAGGAGCGCGTCGACGAGATGATCGAGCGCAAGAAGGCCCTCGCCGAGTCGATCGTCGGCACCGGCGAGGACTGGCTGACCGAGCTGTCGGTCGCCGAGCTCCGCGACGTCCTGCGCCTGTCCCCCGAGGCGGTGAGCGACTGATGGGCGAAGGGGCCGAGGGCATCAGGGCGCGCAACAAGCGGGGCTCGATCGGCACGCAGTGGTGGTCGCGCCGCTTCATCGACCTCGTCGAGTCGTTCGCCGACAAGGGCCGCCTGCAGCGCGGCCGGACCTACGCGCGCAAGGGCAATGTCTTCGACCTGCGGGTGGAGGCGTACGAGGTGAGCGCGAAGGTGCACGGCTCGGCGCCGCAGCCCTACGAGGTGGCGCTCGGCATCGACGCGATCGACGACGACGACTGGCGCGCCGTCGAGCGGGAACTGGCGTCCCGCGCGGTGTTCCGCGCCCGCCTGCTCGCCGGGGAGATGCCGCCGGAGATCGAGTGGGTGTTCGCCGAACTCGGCCTCGCGCTGTTCCCCGGCTCGGCGTCCGACCTGCACCTGATGTGCGACTGCCCCGACTGGGGCGACCCGTGCAAGCACGCCGCGGCCGTCCTCTACCTGCTCGCCGAGGCGTTCGACGACGACCCGTTCCTGATCCTGGAGTGGAACGGCCGCAGCCGCGACCGGCTGCTGGCCGGCCTGCGGCGCGGCGCCGGGACCGAACCCGACCCCCTCGACGTGGCGGACGAGCCGCTGACCGCCGCCGGCTTCTGGACGCCGCCGTCCGGGCTGGCCCGCCTGCGCGACCGGCCGCCCGCCCCGCCCGTCCCGCCCGGCTTCGTCCTCCAGGTGGCCGCGCCGCCGCCCGTGAAGATCCGCCGCCGCCCGCTGCCCGACGTCCTGGCCCCCGCCTACGAGGCCCTGGCCGCTCCGGACGCCGACGACGGGTCCGGCTGACGGCCCGAGCTTCAGGACGCCGGGTGCGGGACGAGGCGACCGTCAGCCCGCGAGCACTTCGCGGAGTCTCACGGCGAACGCGGCGGGCTGCCCGGCCTGGCCGAACTCGTCGCCCAGGAAGCCGCCGTGGTGGCTCGGGAACACCGTCGCCCGCTGACCGAGCAGTTCGGCCGTCGCCTCCGAGGTGCGTCCGGTCATGACGCCCTTGGACTCCTCGCCCACCGCGATCACGATCCGCGTGGGCGCTGCGGTGAGCGCGGCGGCGTCGGGCCGGTGGTCGCTGACCGCCCACGACCGGTCGGACAGCAGCGGGTCGCCGCGCGAGCCGTCGTCCTCGGCCGGCATCCCGAACATGGCCGGATCGGGCGCGGGCTGCGCGAAGTAGTCGTCGGTGAACTCGCCCTGCCACGACGTCATCGCGATGAAGGCGGCCATGCCGGCGCCCCAGCCCTTGCTCTCGTACACGTCCCGGACGCCGGCCCGCGCGCGCTCGGCGGCCGCCGCGTCGGGCAGCACCGGGATGATCGGCGGCTCGTGCGCCACCAGGGTCGTGACGTCGCCCGGATGCGCGGCCACGAGGGCGAGCGCGGTCACCGCGCCGCCGCTGCTCGCGAACAGCTCGACCGGGCCCGCCCCGAGCGCCTCGACGAGGGCGTGCACGTCGCCGGCCTGGACCTCGGGGTCGTGGTCGTCCCGGCCGTCCTTGCGGGTGCTGCGGCCGAGACCGCGCGGGTCGTAGGCGACCACGGTGCGGTCGGAGAGGTGCGAGGCGAGCGTGCGGAAGCCGGTGGCGTCCATGGGCTGGCCGATCATGACGAGCGGCGGGCGCCCGCCGGCGGCCGGCTGCGGCCCGTGGACGTCGTACACGAGGTCGGCTTCAGGGGTCTCAAGCGTTGTCGTCATCATGACCGTGCAGACCTCGTCCGCGCCGCGAACTCATCGGTCCCTACCGGTCGATCTCCTCCGGGAGCGGCAGGCGGGGGGGGGGGGGGGGGGCCCACCCCCGGGGGGGGGGTTTGCGTTGGTGGGGGGTTATATTTTTGGGGGGGGTTGTGTTTTTGTTTTTTTGTTTGTGGGGGGTTTTTGTTTTTTGTGGTTTTTTTTTTTTTTTTGGGGGGGGGGGGGGGGGTTTTTTTTTTTTTTTTTTTTTTTTTTTTTTTTTATTTTTTTTTTTTTTTTTTTTTTTTTTTTTTTTTTTTTTTTTTTTTTTTTTGGGGGTGGGGTTGGGGGGGGAGCCCGCCCCCCCG